>CAWBXL010000016.1:0-11864 GCA_963792305.1 uncultured Acidobacteriaceae bacterium
TTTTCGCGATGGTACATATGTCGCAAGCCAGGCAATGGTCACAATCGAAACCGTCGCTGCGCCGTACGTCCAAGGATCAACCGGGCTCACGTGATAGAGGAGCGAACTCATAAGCCGCATGGTGGCAAAGGCGACGGCCAAGCCGCAGACCACTCCAATACCCGTGAGCGTGAGTCCCTGAAGAACAAACATTCTGGTGAGCGCTGCACGCTGTGCTCCCAAAGCGGTGCGAATACCGATTTCACGCGTGCGCTGTGAGATGGCATACGCAATTACGCCATAGAGGCCGACGATACCCAGCAACAGCGTCATGGCTCCGGCGACTGACAGCATGATCAGCGTGAACGACGTGCGCGCCATGGACTTGGTGTACAGAACGCCGAGCGTGGTGGGATTGGCCAGCGGTAAATCGCCATTGACTGACCAGACTGCGCGTTGAATTTCGCTCATGAAAGAAGCAGAACCTGCGCGTGGGGTGCGGACCACGAAACTCACGTAGCGCTGCACCATTTCCTTTTGTGTTTCAAAGTTGTCCTGATAAAGAGGCCAATAGACAGAGGTCGTCGCATCCTGACTGACGCCGTCGTCGTAAACATTTCCGGCCACGCCGATGACTTCGTGCCACGGGTCGGTCGAACCGATGTGGATGAGTTTGCCAATTGCGTTCGACGGTGATCCCCAATATTCCCGGGCGAAGTTCTCCGAGATGATCGCTAGTGGCCGCTTTTCAAATTCTTCCGTCCATGTGAGGTCGCGGCCTGCCACCAGAGGTATGCCCAAGGTCGAAAAGAATCCAGGTGAAACAAATTTTTGACGGCGCAGTGGCGCGAGTTCTCCTTCTTTATAAGTGCGGTCGCTTGAATAGACGGGATCGAAGGAGCTGTCCCCTGACAACGGAACAGCTGTCGTGATGGCAACTGAAGAGACTCCGGAATAGCGCCTAGCTGGTTCACGATGGCTTGTTGCGTGCGTACAACGCGGACGCGCTCGGTGTTGGGAACCTGGCTTTCGGGGATGTAGATTGCGAAGGATTGAAGTGTGTTGGGTTCGTTGAATCCTGGGGAGACGCGGGCCAGAGCGCGGAAAGTGCGAATCATTAGACCTGAGCAGATCAGCAGGACCAAAGCTAACGCGACCTGAACAATTACCAGCGCGTTGCGGGCGCGATGACGCTCGCGGCTCTGGCTCAACGTACGTCCACCTTCTCGTAAATCTGTGCTGGCCTTGATGCCGGAATATTTCAGGACCGGAATCATGCCGATGACCAAACTAACGAAAAATGCCAAGGCTAGAGTAAATAGAAGGACTGGCACGTCCATGCCGATCTCTTGCAACCTCGGCAAGCCCGTGGGAGCCGCTGATATCAGAATGCGGAGAGCGCCATAAGCGAGTCCCAGGCCAATCAAACTTCCGGTACATCCGAGCACCAGGCTTTCCAGCATCATGCCACCAATGATGTTTTTGCGGTCTGCTCCCAGAGCAGAGCGCACGGCTAACTCCTGCCGCCGGCCTTCTACACGTACCAGCAACAAGTTGGCTACGTTGGCACACGCCACCAGCAGCACAATGACAATCGATCCCATCAGTACCCAAAGAACGTTGCCGATGTCACCGATCACATCGCTCTTGAGCGGATGAATATCCATCTCAAAATTTGCTTTCTCAAATAGTGCTGCGCTGAAACCTTCTGGGGCAGGAAAACTGTGGATGGCAACCGGAATCAAACGCGCCAGATCGGTGCTGGCTTCCTGAATCGTGACGCCAGGCTTGAGACGCGCCAACCCTTTATAGCTGAAGCCACCAAGTTTGATTTTGCTGCGGTCGATCTGCATGGGCACAACCAGGTCGACATCGCGATCATCGAGAAAGCGGAAATCCTTGGGAAGAATGCCGATGACTTCTCGTGCCTCGCCATCGAGCGTGAGAGCACGACCCACGGCTGAAGGATCGCCGCCGAAGTGACGTTGCCAGTAGCCGTAGGTTAGAACGACGGTCTTCGGCGCATCGGGCAAATCATCACGCTTGCTAAAAATGCGTCCGCGCATGGGTTGAACGCCCAGAATCGGCAGCGTTCCGTCTGTCACCTCAAGACCTTTTAGCTGCTCCGGTTGTGCGCCGCCTGTCAGGCTGTAGGCGGAATTGCGGTAGAGACCGATGTCCGCGAGAGTTTTGTTTTGCTCGCGATAGGTGAAGTAAAGGAACTCTCCCATGTTGAGTTGGGGAATGTTCACACCGGGTGCTTTGTGCCATACACCAATTAAGCGCTCTGACTGTGCGTAGTTGAGTGGTTTGAGAAGTACGCCCTCGACTACGCTGAAGACGACCGTGTTAGCGCCGATGCCGATGGCTACGGTGATGAGAGTGATGGCCGTAAAAAGTGGCGTGCGCCCGAGTCGGCGAAGAACCTGTTTTAGCTGGCTGAGAGAGAGACCCATTTAGCCCTCCTGCTTTTTCTCGATACGTTCGCTTTTGGACAGTGTTCGTAGGTGAACAGTGTAGACAGAAATCTGCGTCGGCCGTCTCTGCCATGAGGTACGCGGGTAATTGAGAGAAAGTTCGATGGTATTTCAGCAGCTAAGGCCGGTCGATTGTTTGCTCATTGTGGAGGGCGGAATGGATTCGTTGCGCCAAACAAAAGTGACGAGTTTAAATATGCCCACCCTTTTAAAAGGGTGGGCATATGTTTTACCGCAACGAAGACGGCGTGAACGATACGTAGCAAGTTTGGTCCTGGTCCATAAGTACGCCAGAGGTAGCGCCATCGCCACCACATGCACCGGACCACGTTATGTCATACGATGTCGCAGTGTCGGGCGGCGTAGCTCTTAGACCGACACCGGTTCCGTTTGGGGTATCCGTGCATGACGAAGCCCTCATTCAAGCCTCCAGGATTTACGTCAATGCCCGGCGGTGAGCTGATCACGCCCCCACCATTGGAGACGACTACCGATAGCGTGAAGGACGTGGCAGGCGGGGGTGGGTTGCCGCCGGTTGTGGTTGTACCGCCGCCAGTTCCAGGCCCAGAGCTCAAAAACACTCCTCCCCAACAGCCCTCCTCGAAAACAAATACATTGTCCCTGAGGGTCGTGCAGTTGTCCTGCCAGACCAGGCTGGCGCCGCTGACGGCAAAAGAGAAGGGATCACCAACTCCAACGCCACCACCACCAAAGATATTGGTGATCGGAAGGCCAGGGGTGAGTGATGCGGTGGTGGGATCTATCTTAAGCGGCACAATGGAGCCGAGGCTGGCGTCGGAGGCGTACACGAATTCGCCCTGGGGATCTGCCGTCACGGCAATTTGGCCGACCTCTCCACCGGAACCTAAGAGCAGTCCCGAAGCTAAACTGAGGCTTCCGTTAGTTTGATTGATGCGATAGACCTCCACTTTGCGATTCGACCCGGGCTGGATTTTTCCTACATAGAGAAAGCGGGCCTCAGGATCCATCGCCAGCGATGAAGGCTGTGAGCCGGAGAACGCCACGCTGTTCTGCAAGGTCAGTACTCCGCTCGATTGGTTAATCGTGTACATCGCCAGTTCACTAACAAATCCTTGTGTGCTCAAACTGGCCACGTAGGCGTAATGCCCGCCCGGCGTCACTACGATTGCCCAGGGATTGTCGCCGGTCCCAGCGCTGCCGAGAGGGGTCGGACTAAACAAGCCACTGGTCGGACTGACGCCGTAAGTTTTGACGGTGTCGAAATTGCCTTGATTCTTTGGATCTGGAAAAATGTAGGTCACATAGGCAAACTCGCCTGACGGCGCAAAGGCCAATCCGGTGGCGGGGACTCCGCCCAAATCGCCGGCTGTGCCTTCCGATGTCAGAACACCTGTAGTGTTATCAATCGAGAAAACTGAGAGGTTGCCGAGTGTTGATCCGAAGCGGACTTCGTTGACCACGTAGATGAATTTTCCCGTGGGATGTACGACCACAGAAATAGGATTACCGTTCACAAGCTTGGTGTCGATGGGTCCCGACACGTTGCCGGTTACGGCATCGAGCTGATAAACGGAAATACTATTGATGGGGATGTTGGGGTCGGAGCCGGGAACGCCGCTGGTACCGTTGACCACATAGAGAAAACGCCGCGAGGGATGCACGGTGACGGAGATGGCTCCGGTGCCGACGGGGGCTGAGCTGGTTGCCGCCGAGAGCGCTCCGGTCCCCTTGGTGATCTTGAAGCTGGAGACGTTGAGTCCGCTGTCACTGTGAGTCAAGCCGTATACCATGCGTGGAAGTGTGGCGGCATAACCGGGAACGACCCAGGAAAAATTCGACACATTCGCCGAAAGCATGTTGCCGTTCACGGTGGTGGTAATCGGAGCGAATGATCCACCGGGTTCCGCTTTGTAAAGAACCGGTGTGGCGTCGGTGGGAATGCGCGTGGAGTCAAAAGGAATTTGTACTGAGGCCGGTGTCGCGAATGACGTGCCGTGCGGTGTAAGCGCGTACATCGCGCCTGCGACATCAACTCCAGTCGTTGGTAGCGCTGGAGCATCGGTGCTGTCGCGTGGGATTTCGATGTCCACCGCCGTGGTGAGCGCTCCTGCGGGTACAGTCACACTCGCGCCATAGAAGCCGTTGACTGTTCCTCCAGATGGGCCGATGCCGCCGCCGCTGACAGCATCGACGGTGAGAGAGACCGAATCAGACGCGGTGGTGTAATTGCTCGCATCAGTTGGAGTGAACGCGACGGAAAGAGTCTGTGTACCTGATGCGAGAACAGTGCCGGAGGCCGGGGTGTAGACCAAAGTCCCCGGCAACTGAAGCGGTGGCATCAAGTTGAGTTGAGCTTAGCGCCGTGCCCTGTGTGATTGCGGCAGGAGCGGTCCAGGTGATTGTCGGCGTCGCTTTATTCACGGTCAGCGAAACCGTGGCTGACGCGGAGTTGTAGAGCGTTGTATCCGTGGGTGCAAAACTGACCGATAGGGTTTGGGCGCCGGCATTCGGGACCGTACCAGTAGCGGGAGTATAGGTGAAAGTGCCAGCTACAGAGGCGGTGGCATTCAATTGTGTGCCGCTGAGTGCTGTGCCATACGTGATGGCCGCAGGCGCCGCCCAGGTGATCGTCGGCGTGGTCTTGGTCGGGTTAGGATTTCCTCCGTATGGCCCACAGGCCTGGCTTATAAACGGTAGCGTCAGCACAAAAAAACTTGGCCATTGGCGAATCAACCTAAATGCGTTACGCAAACTAACACGTACAACTTTGACACTTCTGCTATTTCTTGAATCTAGCATTACTCTCCTCCGACGCGGATCGGGACTTATTTTTTGCGGGGGACGCACCTTTGCACTACTTGGATCAGCCGGCGGCGCAGCCGAGAATCTGGTCCATGGGAGGCGGGAGAATCTAAGCCTCTATATGGTGTAGGCGAAAATCAGGGATGGGAATGGTTCAGGTAGAAGAGAAAAGTGTAATTCCCCTGATCGCTTGTTGCTCCTTCGCCTCATCTAACCTATTGTTTTCATCTATGAAAGGACGTTTCTCAATGCTTCGTCAGGCTATGGTCCTGGTAATGCTGTCTGTTTCTGCATGGGCGCAGGGAGCGCGCCATTTTACGTTCCACTATGGGTTCACGGTGAACGATGTTCCAGCCGGACAGAAGGTACGGGTTTGGATTCCCGCTGCCCATTCTGACGATTTTCAAGAGGTGAAGATTATTTCAGCTACAGGTGATTTGCCCTTGAAGAAATCCAAAGAATCAAAGTATGGGAATGAGATGTACTACGCCGAGACCGCCAAGGCTTCCAAGGCAGAATTGCACTTTGAAGTCGTGTATGACGTGGTGCGGCATGAGCGCGTGGTACTGGGGCGGGCGATTCCGCGATTGAGTGAATTTCAGTTGGACAAGAAAATCGCTAAACGCGACCTGGCCCCGGATGCGTTGGTACCTGTGACCGGATTGCCCGCAGAGTTAGCGGCTAAGGTTGCGGCGGACAAGAAGACTCCGCTGGAGAAGGCACGGGCGATTTACGACTATGTTTTGCAGAACATGAGTTACGACAAGTCGGGAACTGGTTGGGGGCGCGGGGATGTGCTCTATGCCTGTGAAGCCAAGAAGGGCAACTGTACCGATTTTCATTCTTTGTTTATTGCCATGGCGCGGTCGCAGGCGATTCCAGCTCGGTTTGAGATTGGGTTTTCTCTACCCTCGGACAAGACGTCAGGAGATATAGCGGGGTATCACTGCTGGGCGGATTTTTTTGAGCCGGTGCATGGATGGGTGCCAGTGGATATTTCCGAGGCTTGGAAAGACCAGGTAAAACGAGACTATTTTTTCGGGGCACATGACGATAATCGGATTGAGTTCAGCATGGGGCGGGATTTGAAATTGAATCCGGCGCAGGATGGAGGGGCACTGAATTATTTTGTTTATCCCTATGTGGAAGTAGATGGAAAGAAGTATGAGAATGTCTCGCTGGCGTTTTCGTTTGCGGATGTGGGGAGTCAAAGGGGAGATTCTTTCACCTCCCTTCAGAATTCCTCTTCAGTAGCAAACCCACGGGCTAAAGCCCGGGCTCCAATCTTTCGTCGCTTCGCGGCTTTTCACTACACCAGATTGTTTAATGAGGCTCAGTAGTAATTTGTGAAATCGGGACTTGCGTATCTTCCTGTGGGGCATTGTGGCGGACATCGGCGCCTCTGACCCAGAAGATTACGTCTTCAGCAATGTTCGTGGCGTGGTCAGCTACGCGCTCTAAATTTCGCGCGATTAGCAACGCATCGAGTGCCTGGCGCGTGATATCCGGACGCTCGTTCATCGCTTTTACCAGCGTGATGAACGCATCGTTCTTCATGCGGTCTACTACGTTGTCCATTTCCAGGACGGCTTGAGCCAATTCAGCCTTCCCTTCAATGAACGATTCCAAAGCGCGACGAACCATGGCAGAAACGGCGGTTGCCATGCGCGGAATATCTACTGGCAGATCAACTTTCGGCAGCTCGACCATGTCCATTACGCGTTCGGCGATGTTGACTGCCTGATCGCCTACGCGTTCCAGATCAGCATTGATTTTGCTGACAGCCAGGATAAAGCGGAGATCCACCGCCATCGGCTGTTGCATGGCCAGCAAGTCGAAGGACATTTCGTCAATCTCGCGTTCGACGAGATTGATCTGCGTCTCGCCCTCGAGCACCATGTGGCAGCGCTTCAGATCGCGGTCAATGTAGGCCTGGCAGGCGCGGTCTACGGCCTGCTCGGCCAGTCCGCCCATGCGGAGTAAGCGTGCTCTTAGTTCGTCTAGTTCCTGATGGAATCGGCTGCGCATATGTTTATCCAAACCTGCCGGTGATGTAATCTTCCGTTCGTTTATCGGACGGATTGGTAAAGATCTTTTCCGTCTTGTCGAATTCGATCAGCTTGCCCAGCAGGAAGAAGCCGGTGAATTCGGCCACGCGGGACGCCTGTTGCATATTATGCGTCACGATGACGATGGTGAAACGCTCTTTTAACTGGAAGATCAGCTCTTCAATTTTGCCGGTCGAAATCGGATCGAGCGCGGAGCACGGTTCGTCCATCAGCAGTACTTGCGGCTCGACTGCCAGGGCCCTGGCAATGCACAAACGCTGCTGCTGTCCGCCGGAGAGGCTGGCTCCGGATTTCTTGTGCATGGTGTCTTTTACTTCCTGCCAGAGCGCGGCGTAGGTCAGAGAGCGCTCTACGATTTCATCCAGGCGCCTGCGATCGCGAAAGCCGTTCAGTTTTAATCCGGCAGCCACGTTGTCGTAAATCGACATCGTCGGGAACGGATTCGGCTTCTGAAAGACCATGCCGATGCGGCGGCGGATGTGGGTGGCAGACTGCCGTTATAAACATCCATTTCGCCGATGCGAACGCTGCCAGTAGCGCGGGCGTCGGGGATAGTTTCGTGCATGCGGTTCAGGCAGCGCACGAACGTGGACTTGCCGCAGCCCGACGGACCAATGACCGCCGTGGCGTGGTTGGCCGCCACCGTCATATTGATGTCCTGCAAAGCCTGCGTTTTGCCAAACCATGCGTTCAGTTTGTCGACCTGAATGCCTACACCCATATTCTTGGGCTCCTCTCATTTCATCCCGCGTCTGGCGGCAATGCGGACAGCCGTGACGGACAGCACGATCAGGACGATCAGCATCATGCGCCCGCCCACGCCTGGCGGTGCCAGTCATCGTAGGGCGACGTAGCGTAGGTGAATATCTGGAGGGAGAGTGCAGCGGTCGGCTCGTTGATTTTCCAGTTCCAATA
Organism: uncultured Acidobacteriaceae bacterium; assembly: GCA_963792305.1. GTDB lineage: Bacteria > Acidobacteriota > Terriglobia > Terriglobales > Acidobacteriaceae > CAWBXL01. The sequence continues at coordinate 8,225 of CAWBXL010000016.1, forward strand.
AGTGTTGCCGAAGGCGGTGAACAACAGCGGCGCGGTTTCTCCGGCTACGCGGGCGAAGGCCAGCATGACTCCGGTGATGACTCCGGAGGTTGCGGTGCGCAGAGTGATTGAAACGTCGTGCGCCAGCGGGAGACACCTAATCCGTAGGCTGCTTCCCTCACCACATTTGGCACCAGCAGCAACATTTCTTCAGTGGTCCTGGTGATGGTGGGAATCATCATGATGGCCAGGGCCACTCCGCCCGCCAACGCGGAGAAGTGTCCTTGCCGGAGGACCACGATTCCGTAGGCGACGATTCCGATGACAATGGATGGGACGCCGTTGAGCACATCCGCAGTAAATCGGATTACGTTGCCGAAGCGGTTGCGTCCGTATTCGGCAAGATAGATGCCCGCGCCGATTCCGATGGGCACGCCGATCACGCTGGCAATCATCAGAATTAGGCCGAGCCGGCAATGGCGTTGGCCATGCCGCCTCCTACTTCGCCGGGCGGCTTGGGGATTTGCGTCAGGAAATTCCAGTTAAGCGCACCGATTCCCTTGTAGATCAGGTAGCCGAAGATCGCGCCTAATGGAGCGAGAACTAGGACAACTGCCGCTACCGCGAGCTCCGGTGGCGGACCAATCCATCAACGCGGCGGCGCAGGCTGATGGGTGCGGCTGCGAAGTCGTCGATGAGTGCGGTTGAACTAGCCATTGGCCCTCGCTGGAGTTCCGCGCGTCACGGTCCAGACCAGGAACTGAGCAATGATGTTCACAATGATAGTGACGATAAACAGCGCGAGTCCCACTTCGACTAAAGAACTCAAATACAAGTCGCCGGTGGCCTCGCTGAATTCGTTGGCGATCACGCTGGCCATGGTGTAGCCGGGAGCGAATAGAGACTTGGCGATCTCCGGGCGATTGCCGATCACCATGGTGACGGCCATGGTTTCGCCGAGTGCGCGGCCTAAGCCGAGAATTACGCCGCCCATGATTCCGGCGCGAGCGTTGCGCAGCACGCCAGTGCGGATCATCTCCCAGCGAGTCGCACCTAACGCCAGTACGGCTTCCCGCTGCTGTTGCGGAACTGCGGTCATCACTTCGCGCGTGATCGCAGAGATGATGGGCACAATCATGATGGCCAGAATGATTCCGGCGGCCAGCATGCCGATGCCGAAAGGCGGGCCCTCGAAGAGCGTGGTCCAGCCAAAATATTTCGCGAGGAATGGCTGCACGTAAGTTCGCAACAGCGGGACCAGGACGAAGATCGCCCACAAGCCATAGATCACACTGGGGATCGCGGCGAGTAATTCAGTGGTGAAGGCAAGCGGGCCGCGCAACCAAACTGGAGCACATTTCCGTAATGAAGACGGCTACACCAATCGCAAGGGGCACCGCGATGATCAGAGACAAAATCGAAGAAACGATAGTGCCGTAGACAAAGGGAAGGCTCCGTATTGATCGTTGACTGGGTCCCAATCACTGCGGAAGAAGAATTTCCAACCGAAGGCATGCCAGGAGAGGCTGGAATTGGTCATCAACTGGTAAACAATGACAGCTACCAGCGCTAACACACAAAGACCGCACGCCATCATGGCATAGCGGAATATGCCATCCGCGATTTCGCTACCACCGGACTTTATCAGAGACTCGGTTGCAAGCGGGTTTCGCCTGCAACTTCTTGCTTAGCAACAGGTTGGGGCCCTGGCAATTGTGGCGCTCCTAACGCGTGGTTAGCCATCGCGGAGAGGCTAGCATGGCTCTGTTACAACAGTGTTAAAATAGGTCCTGTTTCTTCTGAGGACGTCTTCTGGGGGCTGTGGTTAGGTGAACGTCTTCATTCGGGTTGCTCCAACCAGCAATTCACATTTATCAACGTACCTTATGTGCGGTCCTATGGCGTTCGACCAAAAACTCAGCCAGCGCAGCTTCGACAAGCTGAAGCGCCACCTCTCCAAGTTGCCGGACAACTCGGCGCCTGAAAGTGTACACCGCTTCCGCACTATTCGCGGCGAGTAGAGGTGTTGCTGGGTGAATTGTCGCCGAAGCATTCAGGAAATGAGAAGAAACTGTTGAAGCTTTTGGCCAAGTTGCGAAAAAAGGCCGGCAAGGTACGGGATTTGGATGTGCAGAGTGAGCTGCTGCGAATTTAAAGAGTCCGCAGGCGGCCGGGCATAAGGCGCAGTTGCAGCGCACTCTAGTGAGGAACGCGTCAAGCGAGAAAAAAAACTACAGAAGGCTTTGATAGGAAAACCGTCGCGGAATTGCGCAAGCGGTTACGGCGGGCGGAGCGCGCATTGAGATTCCAGAGAAGCTGGAGCCGCTGACTAGCGCTACGGGCTGCTCAATCAGGTCCAAGCCGAAGGACCGATGACTGAGGAAATTCTGCATCAGTACCGGATAGCGGGGAAACGCGCGCGCTATGTGGCCGAGTTGCCGGTGATTCAGCGGAAGCGAAGACTTTGGCGGCGCAACTCAAAACCATGCAGGATGGCATCGGCGACTGGCATGATTGGCTGCAGTTGACTGATCATGCAGAAAAAATATTTGGGAGCGTCCAGGATTCTTCTTTGGTGGCCCAGTTACGCAATGTAACTCGGGCGAAGTATCGGGAGGCTGTCCGGGTATTGGGAGTTACCAAGGCCGCGCTCAACTCCAAGCCGGTGGTAGCAGAACGTAAGATACCCGGCAGGGCGGTCAAATCTGTCCCCGCAGCATAAGGCTTTTTAAATCAATCACATTAAAGTGACTTTTTTTACTGGATCGAATCTTTAATTTTTAAACTGACTAGTCATCTGACTAGTCATATAATAGTCACTGGAGATTGAAAATGGCTACATGGCAAGTGCAAGATGCCGAAAGCGCGGTTTAGTGAATTCCTGGATGCTACTTTGAAAAATGGGCCGCAAGTAGTAACTCGCCGTGGTATAGAGACGGCAGTACTTGTGCCGATCAACGAGTGGAAATCGCTCCAGCAGACGGCCCGCCCAGGGATTAAAGAATGGTTGCTGGCAAAAAACCCTCGCTTCGAAAATTTGATTCCAAAACGCGGAACTGCGAAACGGCGTCCAATCGTGGAGTTTGAATGAAACGATATTTACTCGATACGAATATCGTTTCTGAATTTCGCAAACTTAAACCACACGGAGGCGTTTTAGGATGGGTTAATGGATTAGAGCAGGAACAACTCTTTGTGTCCGCGGTCACAATGGCTGAATTGCAGTCTGGAGCAGAAAAAACGCGGAATCAAGACCCTGTCAAAGCGAGCGAAATAGAAAAGTGGATCGATCAACTGAATGGCTCTATTCAAGTATTGGTGATGGATACAGCATGTTTTCGTGAATGGAGCCGGTTAATGCACGGCAAATCAAACACCCTTTACGAAGATGCAATGATCGCCGCGACTGCCAGTATCCACAATTTAACGATTGCCACTCGAAACGAGCGTGATTTTCGTCACTTCGACGTAGAAATCCACAATCCCTTCCATTCTTAGCTGTAAACTAATTCCCTTCCAACCATGCCGACTTTTGCTGCGGTTGATATTGGGTCGAACTCTGTCCGTTTAAAAATTGCACGCCTGACTGCAGGCCGGTTGCGTCCTGTGCTTGAAGATCGCTCGGTCACGCGGCTGGGCGCGTCGGTATTTCGCGATGGAT
>CAWBXL010000017.1:0-16643 GCA_963792305.1 uncultured Acidobacteriaceae bacterium
GGCATGAATCCTCTCTCCCGTGAGAGATCTACCCGAAAAAGGGGCGGCTGTCGCGGCCGCCCCTTTATTTTCCTCAACAGTTTAGAAATGAAGAACAACTCCGGCAGAGTACCTGAAGTTGTTGTTGGAAGCATTTCCGTTCGAGCGTAATGACATCCAATCAAATTGTCCCGCACGGATTGCCAGTTTGTCAGACATCCTGACATCAACCCCGCCACGAATCTGCATGGCAAAGCCATTTGCGGAATCAGATACGCCGAGCGCATCGACTGTCGTGTGAAACCCACCAAACAACGCGTGGGCAAAGGGAACGAAAGGCGCATCCTTGCGGCCAGAGATCGCTGGACCGAAAGTATAAGTGTAGTTCTTTAAGCTCGCGCCATTTTGGTTTTTGTAGGCGCCGCTGAAATCGGCAGTCACGCCAATGTGCTCTTTGAGGTTGACGGTCAGTGCGCCATCAAATCCATTCAGATTCACTCCATCCAGCCGGGAATATTGGTAACCTCCAAACACCTCAGCCTTGGAATCGCTTGCCACCGCAGATAAAGACATCAATAAGCAGACGGCAATCATTACTAAGCTACGTACTTTCAATTTTTCCTCCTGAGAATTCAAAGACAAATTCGGCCGATTTCTTCGGCCGACTAGAATCGAATTACGATTCCCGCCGAACCGCGAAAATTTTTGTTGCTCTTGTTGGTAAAGTTGGAAAAACGTGTGGCCATCCAGTCGGCTTGAATCAGGCGGAACGCGAACATGCCCCCGCCGCAGTCCAGTCCTCCTCCAACCATGCCTACGAAACCGTCGGCGCTAACTCCGCCTCCAGATGAACGGGCGCCGCCGACCAAGCCATGCACGAATGGCTTAAGAAGAGGCAGATTCGCCCTGAGTTCGGGGCCTACAGCAATGGTGTGAAATTTAAGTCCGGAGTGATAGGCGCCGCTGCCATCAACCGTGATGCCCAGCCAGCCTTTGACATTGCCGGTTAAAGAACCGTTCCAACCTTCCAGGTTGAAGCTTGGATCGAGATGGAGATATTGTCCGCCAGCGAATATCTCTACGCGGGAGGCACCCGCCGATGCCAATCCGGTGAACAGGCACATAAAAGTGGCCAAGACAATCAACTTGCGCATAACTGACTCCTCGGGGGACAGGATTGTTTTGCTTACGGCTGCCGTTCGCCGGGATTCCCCTTGCCACGACGGAAGCTCTGAGTCCTATTGAAATTGCCCTGTGTTCATGCGGCAAGTAACGGAAGGGAAAGGCCAAACAGCGGCGTCTCAGTTTGAGATGCAAGACTAAAGTGTTTCTACGTTCTTCTCTCAGTTGGGTGTAAAATCCCGCGACTTTGTTTATTGGTCTTTGGCCGGAGGCCAGAAGGATATGGAAGGTTTTCTTCTAGTCTGCGTCTTCATTTTGTTGGTGATGATTGTCCTCAATCGCTCCAAGCAGAAGGATGAACGAGCTGAGGATCGCAGATGATCCGGGACCTGATTGCCCGGATTTATTTTTTAGAAGATACCGTTACCAAGCTCAAGCGTGAGCCTGATGCGGTCAAAGAACGTGTCGCAGAAGCATCGCCTGAAGTTAACCAGCGCCTCAGCCAAAGTCGGCCCACCAGTTCATCCAGTTACACCACCGCCTAAACCTCCGCAAGAAATTACTACGGCGTCGGTGAAAGCTCCACCAATACAGGTCCCGTTCAAAGCACCTGTAGCAGCGCCTCCAAGCCCGCCGGTCAAGCCAGTTGAAACTCCGGTTGTGGCGCCGAAACCGTTGATTCCACCGCCCTCGACTATCGCGCCGAAAGTTACGCCTCCACCTGCTCCTGCGCCGTTGTATCGCGCAGCCGTACCACCTCCACAGATCGCGTCGCCTCGCTTCGAAACAGTGCAACGAAAACCAGCAAAACCGCTCAAGGATCAGATCAGGTCATTTTTTGACTGGGTGGAAGCCAAGCTGGGAGAAAAGTGGCTGGGCAAAATAGGCATCAGTTTCGTTGTGCTGGGTATTGCTGCGTATCTCGGCACCAAGGTCCCCAATACACCGGCTAGCAAGGCTGTGATTGGTTTTACCGCGTCCCTTGCAATCCTCGGGGGCGGCATTTGGCTGGAGCGCAAAGAGCGTTATCGCCTGCTAGGCCGATATTTAATAGGAGGCGGATGGGCCACTCTGTTCTTTGTCTCGTGGGCAATCTACAACCTGGACGCAACACGAATTATCACCTCCGTAACGCTTGATTACCTGTTGATGTTGTTGGTAGCTGTCGGCATGGTTTGGCACACCCTACGATTCCGGTCGCAGGTGGTGACTGGCCTGGCTTATTTATTGGCATTCCTCACTGTTGGATTGAATCACGATCAAGTTGCCTTCGCGAACAGTCTGGGAGCAGGAGTTCTGCTGGCAGTTGGGTTGGCCGTCATTGTCCTGCGTTTCCAGTGGTATGAGCTGGAAGTATTCGGGATTCTCGCCAGCTACTTGAACCATTTTCTTTGGGTGCGGCCGAATGTTGAGCAACATCTTCCTTATCCTGCGATGCTGGGCGTCGGCGTGCTGGTGGCATACTGGCTCATCTTCCGTGTGTCTTATGTAGTGCGTAAGGTTTCGAATCAAGCGCAGGAACGGGTATCAACTTTTTCCGCGTTGCTCAATCCGGCATTACTACTTGCTTTACTCAAATATCAATCGGTCCACAAAGAGTGGGCGTTCTGGGGATTGCTGGCGATCGGGGCGATTGAGACTGCTTTAGGACAACTGCCTATCACACGGCGGCGCAGGGCTGCGGTCATCGTGCTTTCGACCTTGGGCGTCGTACTGCTGATTGCAGCGTTCTGGTTCCAGTACTCGGGGACCTATCTCTCAGTGATGTGGCTGGTGGAAGCTGAGGCATTGGTGCTAATCGGCGTGTGGACGCGGGAGATTATTTTCCGCCGTCTGGGTCTGATTACGGCGCTGCTGGTTTCAGGACACATGGTCGTAGTAGACGCCTATCGTGTCTATGCAGAACGCGCGGCACTGGACCATCCTGCCTCAAGCAACTTCCCGCTTGCATTGTTTTTTGCTTCCGCGGCAATTGTATTTTATGCAAATGCCCATTGGGTATCGCGTCGCTGGGCTGAATTGTTTTCCAGAAACTTCGACCAGCGACTTTTGCAGCGATTGTCGTACATCGCGTCCTTGATGGCCTTCATCGCGGCGTGGCTGGCGTTTCCAGAAGCCTGGACGGCTGTTGCATGGTGCGCGCTTGCGGCCGGGTTGGCGTGGGCTGGCCGGCGTTTTGCTATCAATGAACTCTTTTATCAAGCCAATGTGTTATCCGCTGCCGGCATCGGCCGCGCGCTCTTAATCAATCTTTATGAGACTGAGAGCTACAGTCATTTCAGCCTGCGATTCATTACCGTTTCCTTGGTTGCTGCGCTTCTGTATCTCAACGCCCATTGGAGCTGGGAGTCCGGTAAGCCGGTACAGCCTTCGACATGGCGGCGAGCGGCAAATGCTGGGTATACGTGGTCTGCGTCAGTCCTGCTCGGCGTGCTGGTGTGGTATGAACTTCACCAAACCCACGCGGCCAGTATTGCCGTCATTTGGGCAGCCGGCGGATTGGTTTTGGCATGGCTGGGACGCAAGCTCACAAAGAGTGATCTAACTTATCAGGCTAACGCGGCCGCTTTCGCTGCTGTAATGCGGGTGTGGTTGGTTAACTATGACGCTGGGGAAATTTATTATTCACATTTCACGCTGCGTCTAATGACGGTGACCGCAGTAGCGATCGTGCTGTATGTGAGCTCGCATTGGAGTTGGGTCACGGACCCAGACGCAGTCTCACAATCACGCTGGATGGGAGCTATTTATACCTGGGCGGGAACTACCCTGCTGGCAGTGCTGGCCTGGTACGAAGTACGAGTTGCAGCTGTAGCCGTCGTTTGGGCGCTGGGCGGACTGGTGCTGGCACTGATTGGGCGTCGGCTAAGCAATCGTCATCTGACTTATCAGGCGAATCTTCTCGCACTCGCAGCATTCATTCAGAGCATCGCATTCAATTACTCAGCCACTAACCTAATGTTTCACCGCTTTACAGAACGCGTGATCAGCATAGTGCTCACCGCTGTATTGCTGTATGTAACCTCTCGCTGGAGCTGGGTAGAAGAGGATGGCGAGCGCGAGTTCGTGGCTGGCAGCGGCTCATTCCCTTTCGGCCATATGATGAGCGGAGCCTACGTATGGGCTGGGTCTACCTTGCTAGCCATACTGGCGTGGTATGAACTGCTCCCAATCAGCGTGGCCGTGGCCTGGATGGTGGGTGGGTTGGTGCTGTTGGAACTGGGGCTGGCCTGCAAATCAGTTTCTTCGCGGGTACAAAGTTACGTCGCATTAATCAGTGCATTCATGCGGATTTTCTTTGTGAACCTGAATGCTTCTGGCGAAGGAATCAGCCCACGGCTTTACACCGTGGTGCCGATTGCTCTGGCGTTGTTCTACGCATATTGGAGATTGCTGCAAAGTCAGGAGCAGTTGCGCGCGCCTGAGAAAAACACACGCATTGCGGAAATCTTATGCTGGTTGGGAACAGCCACGGTCGCAGCGCTTGTGCGCTTTGAACTCCAACCCGATTGGGTTGCCACTGGATGGGCAGCACTGGCGCTCGTGCTGTTGGCCGTTGCCTGTTTGATGCGAAGAATATTCCTGCATCAAGCACTGCTGCTCAGCTTTGGGATCGCATTCCGCACGGTGCTGCACAATTTTTATCAGCGGAGCTACTTCCCACCTCAACCCGACGCATGGTGGCAAACTCGATGGGCGCTGGTTGGAACAACCGTCGCACTCTTATTCCTGGGATTACCCTTCCTGTTCCGCTTACGAATAAAAGGGATGGAAGAGATGTCAGATGGATTGATCAGCAAGACGTTCGGGGCCTTCAACCGGCGTCCGGAGCAACTATTTTTCTTCATTGCCACTGGATTACTCAGCACCATGCTGGTCTTAGAGATGAGCCAGCGCATGCTCACACTCTCATGGGGGCTCGAGGGGCTGGCAATCTTTTTGCTGGCATTGATCGCGGGCGAGCGCAGCTTCCGCCTCACCGGGTTGGGCTTGCTGCTGCTTTGCGTGGCCAAAATCTTATTCAGAGATGTATGGCAGTTGCAGCAACGCAGCGATCAGTATTTGACGTTCGTGGTGCTGGGAGCGGCATTGTTCCTGGTGTCGTTTTTGTACACACGCTATCAAGAAAAAATTAAACAATATTTATGACACGCTGGATTGTATTTACCGGAATTGTATTGTGCGGGATTGCGGCTGTTTTCGCGGCAGAGCACAACAAAGTTGACACCCCTGTCAGCCCTGACGCCGTCTTGTATTTTGTGGCCGATACCGAACGCGAAATCACGCGTATGCCCATGCATTTGACCCGCATGTCCGATGAAGAAGAAATCCGCGTCGGCAACGATCTGGCACGTGAATACCAGGAGCAGAACTCGTTAGACGCTGAAGACTCACGTGAAGAGCATTACATTCAGCAAGTCGGCGCGCGCGTAGCTGCACATGCGCAACGGCATTTGCCATTCGAATTCCACTATATTCCCAGCGCAGATTTTGTGAATGCTTTCGCTATCCCTGGCGGACATGTGTTTATCGGCAAAGGCCTGGTTTCGCTGATGGAAACCGAAGATGAATTGGCGGCCGTGCTCGGCCATGAAATTGAGCACATTGACCACTATCATTGTGCCGAGCGGACACAACAGGAACAAATTTTCCGCAAAATTCCGTTGGGAGGGTTAGTGTCCTTGCCTATTGAGGTATTCGAGGCTGGGTACACCAAAAACCAGGAACTGGAAGCAGACCGGGAAGGCGCGGGTCTGGCGGTGGCCGCCGGGTATTCAGGCAGTGGCGCAATCCACATGTTCCAAACTTTCGAACAGTTGGAAAAACAATATCGTGAACGAGCTTCTACTCCTGAGCAGGAGTTGTCGCGGGTGGCGATGGAAACGCTTGAAGGATACTTCCGTTCCCATCCTTTACCACATGAGCGTATTGAAAAATTGGCCGCGCTGCATTTGGAAAACCATCCGGAGAAACCGTTGGCGATGCGTCCATCAATGCCTGTGGCTTCCAACAACGATACAAACCGCGGAACAAAATAAATAACGTGTAGGGCCCATCTTGTTTATCTCGCGATCTTTGCGGAAGTTCTTTGCGCTCTCTGCGTTTCAATCTTTCGCACTGTTTTCAAACTACAAGCAAAAACATTAACCGCGAAGATCGCAGAGAAATGCCGCAGAGGCCGCGGAAAAAATCAAGATCAGCACTCCTCAGAATTGTGGTTATTTGTCAGTTCCCTGTTCCTGGTTCCCGGTTCTCAGTAAAATCGAGGACATGAAAGTCCATACGGAATACCTAAAATTTCACACTCGTAATCATCGGGAATACGTTCATATCACTCCGCAGGTGGATGCCATTGTCAAAAAGAGCGGCGTTAAAGAAGGCATGGTACTGGTTTCCGCAATGCATATCACGGCGGGAATTTATGTAAATGACAATGAATCAGGATTGATTGAAGACATTGATCAGTGGCTGGAGAAGCTGGCCCCGTTTCGCAAGGAGTACCAACATCACCAGACGGGTGAAGATAACGGTGATTCTCATCTCAAGGCTTTGTTGATTCACCACGAAGTGATCGTGCCCATCACCGCTGGCAAGCTCGACTTCGGGACCTGGCAGCGGATCTTTTACGCGGAGTTCGATGGGCAGCGCGACAAGCGCGTGATTGTAAAAGTTATGGGCGAATAATTTAGTGCACCAGCAGGCTGCTGGCAGCAACTGCAGCGCCAATAATACCCATTGCGATCCCCATGAACCAAAAGGCCCTTTTTCCGGAAAGCAGCGTAATGGAGGTCACGATCAGCGCGATCTCAAGAAAGACTTCGCTTAGGTCGAAACGGTCTGCGCGCCGGCGGACCTGTTCTTGTTCCGCCTGAAGTTTTTTGGCTTCGGCTTCCAGATCTTTTTGGTCGTCTTTGTAGCGATCTGCCTCGCCTTCGTACTTTTCTTTGAACTTGTTGACCTCTTCCGGTGCTTTGGTTGAACTGATATTTGCCATATCTACCGCGATCTGGTCGGCATGGCGGCGGATGGTTTTTGCCTGGTAGAAAGACCAGCCGTCGCTGACTTTGTTCTGCAATATGACTTCTTCAGTATGGGCGCGATGGCCTAGCAGGGTGATCGTGGCCACCAAGACTGCTGAGCACAGCCATCGTCAGGGATACTGGCGCCGCGTCAGGGTTGTGTTTGGCGTGTTCCGCGTGTTCATGTAACTCTTGCAGCTCTTCTGCACCCATCCTAATCCTCCTGACTTGGGATCACAGATCATACCCCAAAGCTAAGCTCACTTATGCGGTAATGGTACCACGATGATTAGTGCCGAAGTTTCGGCACTGTGACTGAAGATCGGCTTGAGTTGCCGTGTCGAACAATTTAATCAATTTCTAATCTTCTTATTTTTCTTATAATTACAAGCGAAATGAAGTGTTCTACACTAGGTATTCCACGTGCTAAGACATAGACAAAGTTTCGCGCCGCCGCTTCTAGCGGCTGATCTCTCCAGGGAGCAGCCGAATGTTACACAAATGTGCTAATCCAGCTTGTTCAAGGCCATTTCGACGCCTGGATGAAGGCAAGTTATTCCAGGTAGAGACGGAGTATTTTCCTGCCTCTGAATCTCGGCAGGCCCTCCCTTCTAAAAGGGGCAGGATGCTCCGTCACCACATTGAGCGCTATTGGCTATGTGATAGCTGCTCATCAACGCTGACCCTGACTTTTGAACAAGGTCGGGGTATTTCCACTATTCCTTTGTCCGGTCAGATTAAAGGCAGTCGTTTGCCCAGTATTCCCATCAACGGACTGAAAGCAGTCATGCGGGAACCCAAGTCTTCCAGTGCAGCGATTGGCCGTCCGGCCTGAAAGGCGAAGTAAATGATGGATGCAAGAACGTACGCCTGCGCTATTTGTGGCGAGGCAAACTCAGATCCTTCCCAGTGGTTTTTAGTCACGGAAAACCATTGGGAAGACAAACTTAAAATTTTGGAATGGAATAATCTGTTGGCAAGCCAGCATGGCATTCATCTGGCGTGTAGCGCTTCCCATGTACAGGAACTGGTGGTGCACTGGATGGCAACCGGAAGTGTGCATTATCCATTCGCACAGACTAATTCTTGGAATATGCCTGCTCAACGGTGGAATGCTCCCTCTAAACTTCCGCCGGCAATTAATACCAGGGGGGTGCGGACGATCGGCGAACTCACGGTGCATCGTGAGAGCATGCGCCGAGTCTTGAATGACAACCCCGGATCATTGAAATCCATACTTGAGGCGCTTTCCGGGGCACTACAGCGTAACGATTCTGTCACACAAGACCAATTTGCGGTGGTGTCAGGAAGACTAGCGCAAGAAATATAGACAGCGCACGTAATCAGGCTTTGTATTCCTTGCGCCATGTCTCCCAGTCTTCCATCACCGATTTCGCCATTTTCTTCGCCGACATAGCCAGCCAGTCCTTTTTTAAGGACGTCAGGTGCTTACGCACCTGCTTTATGGCGTCCCGATCGCCCATATGAATATTGGCTGTCTCCCACCCCATAGCCTTCAGCAGCCGTAATTCATCGTGATGCCCCGGCAAATCACTCAACGGAATGCGGCAACAGTGGGGCGACAGGCGGCGTACAATCCAGCGATCCCGCACTTGATAGAAAGGATCGGGGCAGCGGGCGGCGCGATCCGCGATCACCTGGCATAGGATTTCTGGAGGGCGCTGGTTTTCTTCTTGCCAGCAAATCGAAGAGGCGACCAAAGCCTTTGCCTCGCGTGCTAATCTGCCGCCTTTCCATTCAGTGAGAGCAACCAAGCGCACTCGTCCCAAGCTTCCCAAGCCACTCACTCTGCTCACCACGCGGTAGTCCAGATCGCGGCTGGGTAGATGGTGTTCAAGAGCATCGCGGGCACTCACGGATATTTCGCCTCGGACCGGTTTCAATTCGTTCATCTTTTTCCAGAAGTGTGCGGGGTCCCGCAGTTCGCTATTGGCCAAGACCCGCAGCCATTGATGCTCTTCTTCAAGCACATACGGTTTCCCCTGCGCTTCTAGAGACGATTCATATCCCTCAAGAATCGCCTCACACGCTGCCTTACCTTTGAGTGCTAACTTCCCCTCATGAATCGCCAGCAAAGCACTAGTGGCAAGGCGGACCAAATCATTGGTATAGGGCATGACAGCAGCTTCATCGAAATCATTCACGCCCCAGATGAGCCGGCCTTCGGCATCACGCCAGGTGCCGAAGTTTTCTACATGGAGGTCTCCCACGGCGAGGACGCGCGGAGCTTTGGCAATTTCGTCACAGACTTCCGGCCAGACTTGAACCCAGCGGTAGAACGTCGCACGTAAAAAAGGAAAGGCGGCACAAGCCATCTCTTGATGTTTGAACTTAAGGTCTTCCTTGATGACGTGGGTATGGAGGCAGAGCCACTCTTCGAATTTGCGGGTGGCTTTGACGATATTCATGGAGCACCCTCCCGAGCGGCCAAGGTATCTGGGCGAAATCTCCGAGTCAACGTGTGTAACAAGTAGTAGGCGCGGGAACTAATACGTTTCCTTGTTTTCTATTTGGATGAGCGTGTCTGTGCTGACACAGTGCGGTTCTTACCTCACGGTGGAATGCATCGTATAATGTTTAGTTTCAATAATATAGACATCGGCATGGCGACTGCTTTTACTACCCGTGTAGTTTGAGGAGGTCGTCATGCAACTCATAATCACAGCTCTCGCGGTCCTAGCCGGTCTGTTCTTCTCATTCGCGATTTCGTTATTAGTGGAAGAACTGATTTTCGGCAAGATTTTCCGTTTGTTTTTTGCTCATGCAGCGACGGTTTCGGTAAAGAACGCAGCCAAGCGATAGGCACGGGAATCGCTTCACGACGGTGTCTTAAATAGATGTCGCAGCAGGACTCCAAGCAGTACAGAGCGCATGGTCAAGAACAGGCAGAGTGCAGTTTATAATTCGCGCATCCTCTACATGTTGACTACGCTGTCCAGTTCTCTACGCGCAGCCTGTCCGGCACTTGTGGTTTTGATTCTTTGCTGTCATGGCATTGCCTGGGCTGGGGACTGGGACGCCACGGAACAGCAGCTGGCAGCCAAAATTATTGCTGTGACCAATCCCGCATCGGCTGCTGTCGAAATCAACAACCGCTCGTCGTTAAATCAGACCGATGTCGAAACGATTCGCCGGGGATTATTACAACAGCTTGCGGCAGCAGGCATGAAGTTCACGAATGCCGACAATGCGACGGTCAGTGTCAAGATTTCCCTTTCTGAAAATGTGCAGGAATATGTCTGGCTGGCGGAAATCCGCATGGGTGCTTCTCCACCGGTTGTGGTGATTGCTTCTAAGTCACGAGCAAATTGTTGTACAGCACGTGAAACACCGGCGGTTACGATCCGCAAGAGCCTGCTCTGGTCGAGTGATTCTCAAATTTTGGATGCAATCGTAATTAACGGAGCATTGCCGCGCATGGCAGTGCTTTATCCCGGACAGATTCAGTTTTACCGATTACAGAGTGACCACTGGGTCGAAGACCTGGCGTTTCCTGTGACTCACCAGCGCCCCTGGCCTCGCGATTTGCGTGGCCGTCTGGTCTTGCGTAAAGATCGCACGGTTGAAGCGTATCTTCCGGGTGTGATTTGCCAGAGCAGCTCCGACAATTCCCAATCGATCAGTTGCCGAGAAGGCGATGATCCCTGGCTGATTGGCACAGAACAATCACCGCTGAACGCTTTCTTCGCAGCATCGCGGAATTTCTTTACCGGTGCGCTTAGTCCCGGGGTCGGTAAACAAACTACTGCTCCTGCGTTTTATTCCGCCGCTGCGCTTCCTAATGATCACAGCGCTTCCTGGTTATTAGCTGCCGTAGATGGACGCATCCATTTGCTCGACGGCGCAAGCGATACGGTGCTCAGCAAACTAAACTGGGGTAGTGACATTGCCTCGTTGCACAGTTCGTGTGGCTCGCGCTGGCAGATTTTGAGCACAACCACCGGAACCGGACAGGAAGATGCAGTACGCGCCTACGAAATGCCGGAACGTGAACCGATTGCTGTCGGCCAAGCTTTGAGCTTTCCGGGCGGTATTACAAGTTTATGGACTGCTCCGGATGAGAATGGAGCTGTGGCGGTAACCCGCAATTCAGAAACAGGAAAATATGAGGCCTACCTGCTTACGATGGCTTGCAGCCAGTAGTTTGCTTCTGGCTGTGACGTGCACGCGTGCAGCCACGCGACCGCGATACGGCGGGACACTGCGCATCAGCACGTCGGCGGTGTTGATTTCGATTGATCCGGGAGAGACCGGACAGCCTGACTCAATTTTACGCCGCAATCTTACGCGGCTTGTCTTCGACACATTGACTGTGCGTGATGAAAACGGAACAGTACAACCATCGTTGGCCGATTCGTGGACTTCCTCTTCCGGTGGCCAGCGGTGGCAGTTTACTTTGCGTCGTGGAGTCACGTTTTCCGATGGGGTACAACTCACGGCGGACATTGTTGCCGCTGCTTTGCGCAAGGCCAATCCTGGCTGGAGGGTGACAGCTCAAGCAGATCTGGTCACCGTTGAACTTGAATCTTCCGTGACGGATTTCCCATCTGAACTGGCGCTCACGCGCAATGCCATCGTTCGGCGCGGCGATAAATTGCTCGGCACTGGGCCGTTCGTTGTTAGTCAGTGGGAACCACGGCATCGGTTGTACCTTGTAGCACGCGATGACTACCGCAATGGCCGTGCATTTCTGGACGCTATCGAATTAGAAATGGGCAAGCCCTTGCGCGAACAGAATATCGCGTTCGATCTCGGCCGGACGGATGTGATCGAAATTGCTCCTGAACAATCGCGACACGCAGCGACCGAAGGACGGAAGGTTGTCAATTCCTCTCCTACGGAATTGATGGCTCTGTGGTTCGCGGGTGACATACAGTCCGAGGCTGAGCAAAAGTTGCGGACGGCGCTCTCGTTGAGTATTGACAGTCCGCTGATGAATCGAGTTTTGCTACAGAATGACGGAGAACCTGCGGGAAGTTTATTGCCTACCTGGATGACGGGATATGGATTTGTGTTTTCGCCGGAGGCCAATCAGAACCAGGCAAAGCAACTGCGCTCTGAGACTGGACAAATGCGCCCATGGACCTTGGGATACGACAACGAAGATGCTCTTGCCCGCGTTGTCGCCGAAAGGGTTTTGTTGAATGCGCGCGACGCGGGGCTGAATATCCAAACGACGACCGCTCCTTCCGCAGACATTCGCCTGGTACGTATCCCTTTAACATTTTCAAATGGGCGAATTGAACTGGAGGAGTTGTGCTCTGCTCTGGGAATATCTCCTCCTAAGTCCCCTGGTTCTTATGTCGAGAATGTGTATAGCGTCGAGAACACGTTGTTGCAATCGCGGCGCGTGATTCCGCTTTTGCATTTGCGATATGTATGGGGCATCAGCGCTAACGCGCAGGAGTGGTCTGTAGGTCGAGATGGGAGTTGGAACTTGCCGCAGGTTTGGCTGGCGGGCAGGCAATGAGCTTTCGCCGCAAATTGATGGGAGTATTTGTGCTCACCGTGGTGCTGTCAGTAGCCACGGTGGCAGTGATTGTTTCCATGCGATAGAACGGGAGCGTCGTAGCTCATTTCACATCTATCCTCTTCATGTATTCAAAGCTGATCTGCAGCCGGCCCAAGCAATGTGCTCGGCCTCATGCTGGCGAGGCTGGATACTTTGCTCTGAGTTCTGCCAGCCTGCTCCGCAAAAGCAGCCGCGGAGTCATAGTTCTCGGCGTCCGCTCGGCAGTCGATGATGATCTCTGCACCACGAACATCAGTTCCTGGCCGATGAAAATGCCATCCCGGAATTGGCGGCATCTAAAACGGCGAAAGTTTCACCCGTCGTCCGGTCAAAGTAGACTGAGGTTTCAGTTCGAAGCGTCGAGGCGGCAACGCCGGGTTCTGCGGGCCTTTTGGGCCGCGGACCTCTCGGCCAATGCGGTCTTCAACCCGCCCAGTTGGGTCAGTCGCTTTTGTTGAAGAGCAAGCAAGCCACCGCGGGCGGTTTCACACAAAGGGACGCCCGCTCCAACCATGGCCAGGCAAAGCGCAGTGCCTGCCAGGTATTTGGTGGTCTCAGCCCGCAATCGAATCTGATCTGCCGTCCATTCCGTAAGAATGTTGGCGCGCACGTTAATCGAGCGAATACTACGCGGGACGTTTAAAGTGGAACTCATCCTCATGCTGATTGCCTCCCGTTAGACCATGGCTGTGCTCGATTGCCGAAGAGGGCGAGTAGGAACCGCCACCGCATATGCCTCTTGTCGTCGCGAAACCTCTTGAAAGCCGTCCGCGTCGACTTCTGCCAAGACCGGTGAAGGGTCGAGCTGTCTCTACCCGTAAACCGAGATGGCTTCCGAGGTACTCGGCGAACCCCCGCAATCCAACCAATGCCCACACAGGATGAGGTGATCCAAAATGCCTGCGTAGCTCCTCTCTGGATGCAGGGAACGGAAGTAGCGAAGCAGTCGCAACAGTTCTCAACGAGCTTGTCCAGTTCCGCCGCAATGTCCGCAACAGCAACGATCGTTTCCATTGCGATGACGATTGAACCATCTAAGCGCAATGACGCCTTCAGCTGTATCCGGATCTTTCTAACCTGCTGGATCTCCAGGTCCAGCTTGCTAGCGATGGCACTTGCCACCAGGTCGGATCCAAACTTCACACTCCGAATGAATTGCCCGCTCTGGTTTTGAACGACGTACATGTGAGTGTTTCGCCCACCCACATCGATGATCGTTAGCGAGGCGTTGCGCCACAAAACACTGTGCGACGACAGACGACAATCAGTACCTGTAGCACGGCTTGCGCCTCGAGCTCAGCGGCAATGGGCTTAAACCCGGCGTGCAGGATCGTCTCAGCGCGGCTGTCGACAACCGCGCGAGGGACCGCAATAACAAGTGATTGCAAGGACCGCTCTGCATCACCGCTGAGATTCTTAGTTGGCTCGACATAAGCCTCGTCGACGGGAAAGGGTAAATGCCGGCGTACTTTGATCCTAGCCGCGCCGCGTCGCTCTTCATCGCAAACAAGTGGCAAACTTATCCAGCAAACGCGCGGCACTATTGGGTATCGAGAAGACCGTAGAGAGACCCTGACTCCGGTTGATTTTGCCCAATCGCGAATTAGCTTGCCAAAGTTTTAACTTTTTAGGATACTCAGACACCATCTTCCAAATGGCCCGGTGGTATCGGCAGCGCTCCCGTATGTCAAATTGATAACCGGTCGGCATTGCTTCTCGCTACGACAAGCTTCGCCATGTGGAACCAATGTCCAGGCCCAAATGGGTCGAGGTGTCAACCGGTTTTGGACTGGAGAATACTTGTCGTCATGCGGCCTCGCGTACCTCAGGTTGCCAATACTGCCGGTAGCACTCCTGCATGCGCGAAGAGGGCAGGATATCGCGAAGCGCTTCGATAACCACCGGATCGAACTGAATGCCGGCGCCTCTGCTCAATTCCGCGAAGACGCTCTCGATGTCCATAACTCCGCGGTAGGGTCTGCGCGAACTCATCGCATCGAACGCATCGGCGACGCAGACAATTCGGAGCGATGGAGGCAACTCGCCTCCCTTCAACAGATCCGGATATCCGCTACCGTCAAGTTTCTCGTGATGGTTCCGAATAATCATCAGCACCCCGTCCGGGAGCATCAGGGGCTTGCAGATATCGTAGCCAATTACCGGGTGGACCTTCATGATCGCAAACTCATCGTCCGTCAATCGGCCCGGCTTGTTGAGCACGCTGTCAGGTACCCCGATCTTGCCGATGTCAGTGAGTCGACCCGACACGCAACTCTTCAATTGCATCCGGCGTGAATTCCAAATGCTCGGCGATCATCATCGACACCTCGCATACGCGCTGCGAATGGCCGCGGGTGTATTCGTCTCGTGCTTCGAGCGCCGTTGCAAAACTTTCAAGCGTCCGAAGAAATGTTGTTCTTTGCCGCCCTTCCATTCGCGCGTTCGATACTGCGACGGCCATAAGCGAACCCATGCTGCACAGCAATTCCATTTCGTCGGGGCCGAACGAGGCGTCCGCGGATCACCCCCGATTACCATGAGCGCACCCAAGGTCTGCTCTTGACCACTCTCGCTGGACCCGATGAGTACGCGAGAACACCGGCGGCGCAACCGCTGAACTTACTACGTACAGGCCGTCGCATTCGATTGGCTGGCGGTCTCGGTTACGCAAGGCGATTGGCTGACTCATCTGAACGACGTAGCCTGAAAGGCCCTCCCCTAAAATCGAGCGACCAAGGGCATTTCGAATTCCCCCGACACTCCGTAGGCAACTTCAGTGCGGAGGTTGTTAGGCTGTTCCTCGTCCACAAGCATGACGTAGCCACAGTCGCCGCCTACTTCTTCCACCGCGAGCCTGAGGATTTGGTCCAGCATTGACAGGAGATCACGGCTTCCTGCAAGTGCAGATGAGCATGAGATCATCGCTCCAAACCGCCGATCGCGCTGTTGTAGCTCGTCTTCACGAGTGCTCATACCCATGACCAGGTATGAAACGGCACATGTCGCAGCCAGGGAGGCGGCAATGACCGCCAGATTCGAAAGTGAGATCGCGTGGACTTGGTTAGAGACGCCCACCGTGATTACACTAGCAGCGGCTAGAGGCGCCAAACAACGCGTGCTTCTAGCGTCTATTTGCCTCGAATCACTGAGCAGCGGGATCGTCGCCAGCCAAAGATTGTCCGCTCGGAAAGTTTGGAAGAATCCCAGGCCCACCCAAAGCGCGCAGTCGATTCCGCGAATGTAAGACACGATTCGCGAACCAATGAGCTCATACCGTTCCGGGGTGCGTGTGGCCCACTGGTAAGCAATTCCCAACAAGGCCATAAACCCGATCGGAAGCCAAGCGTCAGCGTGCCCTCGGCCGCCAACTCCTAGTGCCAAAAGGCCGACAAGCATAAGCCATCGAACCTTGAGGTTTCGGATTTCGGCAATGCGCTGTTTTTCCGATGGCTCCGTTCATGCCTAGCGACCAGGCGGACACGGCCAAATGCGCGAGCCACCCCTGTACTACATCGGCAAATACCGGTGGACTTTGCAGGGGAGACTTCGCCTCGGAAAACCAGTCAGCGCCTGCGGGGATCGGCCAAGAACGCCGATGTAATCAATGTGAGAGACCGACGCCGTCATGGAGGCACGACCCTTGAAATCTTGATCGCGGTCACGTTCCTGACTCTGTGCGCCTCTACCATATTAGAGACGGTCCTGACCGCAGATGTCGGCAACATATGCGTTGCGGAAGGCCATCGTCGCCTCGGCATTGCAGGATCAATTGGAAGCGGCACGGGGCGCGGCGGCAATCGGCGCCCTTGGCATCGGCGTCTATCCCATCAGCCTAGCCCCGCCGGGATTCGTGGGGCCCATCCGCCATTACCTCTACATGCTCGCTCCGCCCGACTTCGAGAACGCTCTATCGTATCTACGACGGCGACCTGGACGGAAGAGACTTCCCTTAGAAGCTATACGGACACGATGACACTAGCCACAGTGGT
>CAWBXL010000018.1:0-13749 GCA_963792305.1 uncultured Acidobacteriaceae bacterium
CCTCCTGCCCGCTATTGCGGAGCAGGAGCATTTTCAGATAGCGCAAGCTGGTTGGGGCTGGGGCAGGCGAGTGAATGACTTTGCGGCGGCAATCACCGCTGCCGGAAAAGGGCAGGGGCTGGTGGATTTTTCAACCCACTGTGACTGGTCTTGTAACGACACTGCTGGCGAACCCAACGTTCTACAGTAAACACTGTATAGAGCGAAAAAATGCGTTAAATTACTATTTTTTTACTTTTTTCGGGCGTTTCGAGGCTTTAGTACTCCGACATCTTCTTTAGTTACGTGCGCCCGCGTGCTTAGGCATCCACGGAGGCCATCAGTGGAAAATGCGAACGATTTGCTTCGGACAAATGCCGCCGACCAGGACCAGCCCTGGTGCGGTTTGCTGTCCAGCGCAGCACCGCGTGATCACATCGTCCAGCTTTATCAGGATCAGCAGTTTCTCAACCGGGCCGTTTGCCGGTTCGCGGCTGCAGCTATTGCCAATGGTGAGGGGGTCATCCTGGTCCCCACCGTCGCGCACTGGGATGCGTTCCGGCCGCGTATGGAAGCTGAAGGCGTAAACATAAAAGCTGCGGAAAAGCGCGGACAACTAACCATAGTGGATGCAGATAATCTTCTGCCCACCTTCATGCGTGACGGAATGCCGGATTCGCCAGTTTTCCTGGGTTTGGCCCAGAACGTAATCTCCGAGGCCCGCGCGGACGGTCGCTACCCGAAAGTGCGTTGGTGGGGTGAGATGGTCAATCTTCTGTGGGAGCGGGGAGACGTCGCGGCCAGTATGGCCCTTGAAGATCAGTTTGACCAACTTGCCGATGAGCAGAATATTGCGATCTTTTGTTCATTCGTGATGGACAATTTCAATGGTGACGTTCACACCCGCATGCTGCCGAGGCTTGGTGAGAATCACTCTCACCTTATTCCCGTCGAAGATTATTCCCGGCTGGAGCGAGCGGTGTCGGAAGCGCTTCGAGACGTCGTGGGTCCGGATGAGTCACGCGTGTTGGAAAGTCAGCTTCTGTCGCGTTTCACCGCTCCGTTCCACATGCCGCGATCTCAGGCGTTGCTCCTGGCGTTGCGACAGACCCTGCCGGTGGTCGCCGATAATGTATTGCAACGGAGTCAAACTCTGTATCGGGCTCCCGGTTAGAATTAAGATACGCGATGGCCCCGAAGGACGAATTCGAAAGAGACGCCACCGTACCTGGCGGCCCTGTTCTTGATGGCGTTCCCACTGACGCTACCAGCCCCCTCGACGCTGTCGATCTCCCGATAATCTTAACCAGCCGCGATTGCAAAATTACTTCCATCAACCGCCCGGCTTCGACGGTGCTTGGTCTGACAGCTCGGGATCTCGGTACTTCCATTGGCAACGCCCTTGCAGGCGTGAAAGATCTGGAAAAAACATGCGCGCGTGTTATCGCCGATAGGGCACCCCATCGAATTGAGAGTCGGGACGGCGACAGATGTTTTCTGGTTCGGATCGCTCCCTGTTGCGGAAACGATGGGCAGGTTTCAGGAGCGGCGCTCACATTCACGAACGTTACGGCTTTTCGCGCAAGCATCGATCAGGCGATTTATGAGCGGGAATACACAAAGGCAATTCTCAACACGGTAGTCGATCCCCTGGTCGTTCTCGACAGCAATTTGCAGATACAGACGGCGAACCGTGCATTCTATAGCCTGTTCGGACTATCGCGGAATGAGGCGAATGGCGTTGCAATCCGCAAACTGGGTAACCGCGACTGGCAAAACGCCGAGGCCTGGAAATCCATAGAGGCAACTCTTTCTCGTTCCGACGAAGCTCAATCCCACTCTGTCGAGATCGATTGCGAGTTTCCATCGACCGGCAGCAGGACCGTTGCGCTCCACGCGCGGCGGTTGACAAGAGAAGGAAACGCTTTACTTCTTCTGACATTGCAGGATGTCACGGAGCGAAAGAAGGCCGAACGCGCAACCTCGCACTTGGCGGCCATCGTTGGTTGTTCAGACGACGCCATTATGAGCAAGAAGCTTGATGGCACAATAACCAGTTGGAACGACAGCGCTCAACGGCTCTTCGGATACACGGCGGAGGAAGCAATCGGGCAGAACATTACGCTGATTGTTCCGTGGGAGCGGCGTTCGGAAGAAGAAGAAATTCTCAGGCGACTCGCGCGCGGCGAGCGAGTCGATCATTTCGAAACCGCGCGCAGGCGGAAAGACGGCTCCACGCTCGATGTTTCGCTTACGATTTCACCTATCTACGATTCAGCGGGCAAGGTAGTCGGAGCATCCAACGTCGCCCGTGACTTCAGTGAGAAGAAAAGAAATGAACGCGCATTACAAGAAAGCGAAGAGCGCTTCCGGGCCATTGTTGAAACTACGCCGGAGTGCGTTAAGTTGGTTTCCGCAGACGGCACGTTGCTTCATATGAATTCACCTGGTTTGCAAATGGTGGGCGCTCATTCGGCGGAGGAGGTTCTTGGCAAGAATATCTATGCGCTGATTGCGCCCGAGGATCGGGAACGATTCAAAGCCTTCAATGAGACCATCTGCGGTGGTGGGCAGGGATCGCTGCAGTTCGACATCGTCGGGCTGGAGGGGAAACGGCGGCACATGGAAACTCATGCGGCTCCGTTACGCGATCCACGCGGGATCGTCGTTCAACTCGCGGTCAGCAGCGACATTTCGGAACGAAAGCAGGCGGAAGAGGCACTGCGCGAAAGCGAAGCCCGATTTGCGGGCGAAGCGGCGGCGCTCGCGAAACTCAATGAGTCGAGTTCGCGACTATGGCGGATTCGTGATCTTCAAGGAGGCCTCCAGCAAATACTGGCGGCCGTAATCGATCTGCTTGGCGCGGACAAAGGTAAAATTCAATTACTTGATCCCGGGCGGCAGGTACTCACCATTGCCGCACAACGCGGTTTCGACCAGGTTTTTCTCGATTTTTTCCGCGAGGTTTCCGCAGACGATGATTCTACTTGTGGCCGCGCACTGCGCTTAGGGACCCCCATCGTAATCGAGGATGTTGACGAGGATAAACTGTTTGCACCCTACCGTTCGGCAGCACGGGCGGCTCAGTTTCGATCAGTGATTTCGACCCCGTTACTGCGAGGCGACGGCACGGCTCTGGGAATGGTATCAGCACATTTCGCATCGGTGCATAGACCTACGGATCACGACCTGCGCAGAATGGACTTATACGTTCGCCAGGCTGCAGATTTCATTCAAAGGTGCAAGACCGAAGAGGCACTCCGCCAGAGCGAAGAGAAATTCCGCCAGCTGGCACAAACGCTTGATGCGCAGGTGCATGCGCGAACGCGAGAGCTGGAGCAGCGGAATACTGACGTCCTCAGGCAGGCGGAAACGGTTACTGATCTTTCACGACGGCTTTTGCAAACGCAGGACGAGGAGCGCCGGCATATCGCGCGCGAATTGCACGACAGCGCGGGACAGACGCTAACGGTGCTGGGCATGAACCTTGCCCAGCTTGTCCATAAAGCTGGACGTACCTCACCTGAACTCGCCACTGAAGCGGAAAACACTCAGGAGTTAGTGCAACAACTGCAGCGGGAGATACGCACGACTTCTTATTTGCTGCATCCACCAATGCTCGATGAGAACGGTCTGTGCTCCGCACTGAGTTGGTATATAGATGGCCTTCGCGAGCGCAGCAATCTAACCATCGATCTCTCTCTTTCAGAGGAAATTGGAAGGCTTCCACGCGATATGGAACTAGTGATATTTCGCGTCGTGCAAGAGTGCCTTACAAACATTCACCGCCACTCAGGCAGTAAGACCGCCTTGATCAGGCTCGCACGCGATACGGATACGATTCTCGTTGAGGTTCAGGACTCCGGTAACGGAATTTCACCTCAGAAATTGGCCGAACTTCAAGTGGGCGGCTCGGGTGTGGGGATCGCAGGAATGCGTGAGCGCGTCCGCCAGCTCGGAGGCAAAATGAACATTGATTCGAACCCGGCAGGCACGCGAATTTCCCTGGCCTTCCCATGCGTCAGAACCCCGCAACAAAAACCGGATACGATAGAGCCACTCCAGGCACATGTATAGCGTGGTGAGTAAGCACGGTGCGGATTCTTATTGCGGATGACAATCAACTGGTTCGACGTGGACTAGTCAGCTTGCTGTCGAACGAGAGTACCTGCGAGGTCTGCGGAGAAGCTTCGAACGCAGCCGAGACTCTCCAAAAGGCAAGCGAGTTGCGCCCGGACCTGGTGCTGCTGGACGTAAGCATGCCAGGTGCGAGCGGGCTTGATACCGCACGTCATCTCCGGCAACAGATCGCAGAAATCAAGATTTTAATTTTGAGCCAGCACGATCCTCGTCGCATGGTCGCCCATTCCCTCGAAGCGGGCGCGGATGGATTCGTCGATAAAGGTAAATTAGCTACAGATCTGCTGCCAACCATCCGCTCCATGTTTCGGACATGATTTCGGTCGCCAAAACGTTCGCTACCGAAGATCAGGCTCTGGATTACTTGATTAAGACCCGCTGGCCTGACGGGGTTACATGTTTAGCTTGCGGCCACAAAGAGGTCTATAAGATCGCAACCACGGGCAAGACGGGTAAATCTGTGCGGCTGTTTGAATGCGCGGAGTGCAAACTGCACTTTTCCGCAACTACTGGCACTTTGTTCCATGACTCCCACCTGCCGTTGCAGAAGTGGTTCATGGCGATGGCTTTAATGGCCGAGGCTAAGAAAGGAATCTCCGCCAACCAGGTTTCGCGGCATCTTGGGATTCAGTACAAAACAGCTTGGTTTTTATGCCACCGTATCCGTAAGGCAATGGAAGAACTTAATACCACTCCATTAGGCGGACAAGGTAAGACGGTTGAAATTGATGAAACTTTTATTGGCGGCAAAAAACTTCGCCAAGGAGTCAAAGCTGGAAAACGCGCCAAAATTACAGTTATCGGTATCGCCGAGCATAACGGGAGGATTCACATGCAGCGCATTTCTAGCGGTCGCGTAGAGCACATAAAACCCGTTGTGGATGCCAAGCTAGACCCGCAGACTGATAAAGTCGTGACCGACTCAGCCGCCGTTTATAACTGGGTCATCCCGCAAGACAAACACCAAACGGTCAGCCACAAGGACGAACTAAACGAGTTTGGCGAACTGTCCACGAAGACAATTGAAGGCGCGTTTTCGCTATTCAAGCGCGGTATTGTCGGGTCGTTCCATCGACTGTCCGAGGACCATTTGGACAGCTATCTGCAAGAGTTCTGCTGGAGATTCAATCGGCGGAGAATGCAGCCGTTTATGTTCCAGACTCTATTAACTGAATTGACCCACAAGAAACCAATGACGTACAAGCATTTGACACGGGAAGTCTTCTAATGCCTCAGTAAAAAGATTCGGGGCAATTTTAAGCTAACGATTGGAGCAGGGAATACAATTCTTTTGTGGAACGTTATGAAGAAATCGTCCAGCAAATGCAGCAGCTAGTCGCCAAGAGCAGAGAACTCGCTAAAGAACACGACCTACTAATCCGCGATTATGAAGCTCTAAGGAAGGAACTGGAGAAATTGCATCAAGAACGCTTTGGTTAGCCGAAGTTAAGCCTTCGCCGCCTTAGCTTTCTTCTTTCGTTTACGGGGAATTTCGGCTTTAGGCAAAGGCGGAGTAGCCAACATCCTTGTAAGCAGCGCGTCAAACTTCTTCTTCTCTACTTTAATTTCTTCGGTCATACGAGACCTTCCATCGCGGGCTCTAAAAGTCTCTTGCTCACTTCTTGGTAACTTATGGTGTCATCGAAATGCTCCTCTAAGAGAGCGATATCGTCACCCTTAACATAAACCCTATATTTGCCGCTGTAGGTCTGCTCCTCTGCGTTAATATGCCTGTTCCCTTGGTACTGAACACCGCTATCAATACACTTAATCTGAATCAAAACGATGGATTATGCTGCCGTTCGATCTGAATTATCTTATCGCCAATGGGCTCCTGCTTTAGTCGCTGCTGCACACCAGAAAAATGCTTATTAAACAGTTCAATATCTGCCTGTAAAGCCTCTACTAAGCGGTTAAAAGCGAGTACACTGTTTGCGCGATTCGCTGCTTCTTGCGCCTCGGCCAGTTCCACATTTCGTTGACGACGGCTACGCTCTTCCGTCATTTTTTGTTTTGCATCGGCGATCCAATCAGCCATATACAGCCTCCGTTGGATTGCACGATACCATGCGCTATTGTTTGAGACCAGTTTCGATGATTTTTCAACAACTTGGCTCAAATCAACCTGCCAAATTCTTTGTACGTTTTCCGTACCACAGGATTGCCCTGATGTTTACGACACGATTCGGAAAGCGGACACCATCGGCATGTTTCAAATCGAGAGTTGCGCGCAAATGGCATCGTTGCCTCGCAACAATCCGACCCGTTTTTACGATCTGGTGACGCAAGTGGCGCTGATTCGCCCCGGCCCGATCACAGGGGAGATGACAAGTCCCTATCTGAAACGGCGGCAAGGCAAGGAAGCGGTCACTTATCCGCATGAGTCCCTGATTCCGGCACTCAAACGAACTCTTGGTGTTCCACTGTTTCAAGAACAACTTCTGAAACTGGCCATGATTTGCGCCAATTTCAGCGGCGGAGAAGCCGAAGAACTGCGTCGTGCCTTGGGCAGCAAACGTTCCCAGCAGCGGATGCGGGAGATTGAAATTAAGCTCCGTGCCGGGATGAAGTCCAACGGTTTGCCGGAAAAAACTCAAGATCAAATCGTTCGTTTCATCAGCTCGTTTGCGCTATACGGCTTCCCTGAATCGCATGCCGCGAGCTTTGCGTTGATCGCATATGCGAGTGCTTTTCTAAAAGTGCATTATTTGGCGGCGTTTACGGCCGCGTTACTGAACAACTGGCCGATGGGCTTCTACCATCCCGCCACGACTGTGAAAGATGCCCAGCGGCATGGGTTGCGCGTGAAGCCGGTGGATGTGACTCGCTCGCAATGGAATTGCTCGTTGGAAGATGACGACGGGGGCGGGCTCACGCATCGTATGGGCCTTCGCTATGTGCGAGGTCTGCAACAGACCGCAGGCGAAGGCGTGGTGTGCCAGCGCGGTCGTGGACCTTACGTTTCGGTCGAAGATTTGGCCCGGCGCGTACCCGAGCTCAGCCGCGACAACCTTGCCATGCTAGCGACCATTGGCGCGCTCAATCAGTTGGGTACGAACGCGAAGCTGCATCGCCGCGATGCCTTATGGCAAGTGGAGAAGGCTGCCAGGAAAAATGGGCCTTTGCTGGAAGGCATCGTAGAAATAGATTCGGTTTCGCCATTGCGCTGCATGGATGTCGAAGAGAGACTGGTCGCGGACTACCATGGGACTGGATTGACGACTGGACACCATCCCATGGCATATCGCAGAGGCGTGTTACATGGCATGGGCGTCAAATCCGCACGGGAGTTGAAAAATCTCCCGCATGGAAAAGAGGCTACGGTAGCGGGTTGTGTGATTACGCGCCAGAGACCTGGCACGGCCAAGGGGATCATCTTCATGACGCTGGAAGACGAAACTGGAACATCAAGAGTGATCATTAGCCCAGACTTCTACGACAAGAACCGAATGGTCGTGTTGAAGGAACGGTTTGTTCTGGTTTCAGGTCTGGTCCAGAATCAAGACGATGTTGTGCATCTTAAGGCACGGAGCATACAGCCGCTGACGATCAGTGCCGCTACAACGCCTTCGCATGATTTTCACTGATTTCAGAGGGTCGAATACTGCAAGTTTTCGACCACATGGAGTTCATCGTATATATCTACTTTGAAGTGGACATAAGTGCCGAAATATCGGCATATATGCCCGAAATCACGCCACTTGTAAGCGGATTGTGCAAATCTAATCAATCATAAATTTTCGTTTGAATATGGTTCCGTTTACAGGAGTACACTGCGTCCTCATGGGGCTTACGAGTGCACAATTGAACCAGAAGCTGGCCTTGCGTTTCCGCCTTTGGCTTAATGCTCAAAGATATGCAATAAGCACACAAACGGCGTATCACCATCGTGCACTCAAACTCTGCAGCTTTATCGGAAATACACCCTTACGAAAAGTGACGGCATTGGACATAGCCGAGTTCATTGCCACGAGCCAGCCGATGGGTTCGGGTGATGGCTTCGTAAATGAGTGCTTAGTGGCTTTGCGTTGTTTTTTCGATTTTCTTTACTTCGGAGGAATTGTCGATAAAGTTGCCCCACGATTTTTGAAAATGCGTCCCAGGGCGAAAAAGCTCCCCGAGTTTCTTACGATGGCAAGAGTCCGTAAATTGATCCAGGCGGCCACGAATCTACGTGATCGTGCTTTGATTGAACTCTACTATGCGAGCGGATGTCGAAACAGTGAATTGCGCCTCGTCCGTATCGAAAAGATGGATTTTCGGCAGAGGAGCTTCAAAGTTGGCGCAAAACGAAAAGAACGCATGGTTTACTTTGGTGCTCCTGCGGCGAAGGCAATCTGGCGATACATCGGAAAACGAAGGTCCGGCTACCTGTTTCAAGACATCATTCAGCAACAACGTGGAGTGCTCACCCACAACCGGGAGTCGTGGATAGGCTATTGGCGAGATTTCCGTCCGGGAGAAAATTACGGGAAACGATACTCCAAATATTTAGGGAGCAGGAATGGGTTGTCCAGGCGGGACGCACGGAGGAAATTTAATCGGCTCTTAAAAGGTGTGGACTTAGCCCGCCCGAAACCAGACAGGCCACTAACCAAGGCCACAATGGGGAAGATTGTTTCTGATGTAGCTAGACGCGCGGGACTCGGTTCGATGGGGCCTAAAATATTACGACATAGCTTTGGAACGCACATGGTAGAAGGCGGCGTAAATCTGTTGGCGCTGCAGGAACTGATGGGGCATTCCTACCTCTCTTCAACCCAGGTCTATTCTCACATAAGCAATAAGCGGGTAGTGCAGGAGTTTAAAAAATCGCATCCGAGGTTCAAATGACACGCGCTGATGCAAAATTGCTAGACGACATTTGCTTGCAACCTTGGTACTTACCATCAAAAACATGCATTGCAATTCGCAATTTGTTACCTCCGCAGCAGTGGCACAAAATGCGGTTCTATTTTGAGGACTAGGGCTGCATGATATGTGAGAAGAAAAACGTACAGTATGGAGCAAATGGGATGTGCAAGCTTTGCCACCAGCGTGTCAAACTCAGAATACTTTTTGCAATTAAACGTCGCTGGACTGCTAAAAGTCCGATGAATGAGCCCCGCACCTTTACGAATAGGATTTGCGCAAAGAATATTGTGCGACTTACTTCGTCAAGCCAGATCATCGAATTGATGCTTGGGTTCATCATCTGCGATTTCCGGCCCGTCATCGGCAGGAGTCGGTTTGCGATCACGTTTGCGCTCCTCTTGCCGTCTGTCGGGCGAAGGTTGTTGTATTGATACGCCTACGTCGAGAGAAATCGGGGACAATCTGTCGCTAGATATTTTATTCACAGCTTTTTACCCTGACCTTAGTCCGTATCGGCAACTAGGTTGAAAATCTTTAGCGGTTTTGGCCAATAGTCAGGACCAGAATAATGGTTTCCGAACGGCGAGCTACCGATGACTATTCCTGCCGCCCAATACCTGCGCATGTCCACTGAACACCAGCGATACTCGTTTGACAATCAGATCGCTGCCATCAAGGGTTATGCCGACAGGCATAATTTCGTTGTGACCGAGACATATTCCGATTCGGCAAAGAGCGGTCTAATGTTTAGAAATCGAGCCGCGCTGCCTTTCGTAGTATTCGCAAAATTGTCTAAGTCCGGTAGTCTTTCCCACAATTTCCCTTGAAAGCAGAACATATACCTCGCTGGAATTCAGAGTTGGAGGAATGGTTTTGCTCCGTGCGTGGCCGAACTTCAGATCATAAAAAGGAAGCCGATGCGCGCGCAGAACTTGACGAATTTGCTTGCAAAATTGTTGGAGTATTACAAAGAGAACCAACCGAGGAGGAAAAAAGTAAATGGCGTATGACCAAAAAAATGCGGAATAAGTTTTAGGCTGACAACTAGAATAGGAAAAACCGCGCAGGCCTTCCGCTAGAGTGAGCAGCTTTTGTCGGGTTTCTTCTCGCGGGGACCTTTTAGCGCTGCCGACCATTCGGCAGGAGTGCCGATATCTCGGCATCTGTTTCTTCGTGGGGGCCTTTATTTCACCGGGGAACTTATTGGCACTAAAGTTGCATAAGCGTTTGTGCATTGGTTACTGGAGAAAAAATACGACACACTCACGGCTTTAATCGTCGCCCAAGAAAATCTGGAGACATTGGGGACTTTTGCGTTAGCGGTGCGTGCAATTGAATTCCGCGCCGCAGATTTTAGTGGTTCCGATAAAGATATTTTGAGATATTCAAGCGTCAAAATCAAAGAAATGAAACTCTCACTTAGGTAGCAAAGAGTGGATCGGGATAAATGTTATCTCATGAAATCGGCTGATCGGTCGATACCTCAGACGGAGTTCATGCCATTGGTTAAAGTAGAACAAATGCAGAAAGCCCGGTGTTGAAGAATAGAAGCGGGGCCTCGTCTACGAGCAACGCCTGGCT
Organism: uncultured Acidobacteriaceae bacterium; assembly: GCA_963792305.1. Classification (GTDB taxonomy): domain Bacteria; phylum Acidobacteriota; class Terriglobia; order Terriglobales; family Acidobacteriaceae; genus CAWBXL01. The sequence continues at coordinate 10,555 of CAWBXL010000018.1, forward strand.
CCAAGATTTCAATGTTGAGAATCTTAGTCGTTGAGGACGATCCTACCTGCCGCGAGCTCCTAGTAGAGTTAATTCAGGAATCACAACGCCAAGTCGAAGCTTATGGGGATAGTTTGCAAGCAGCACACCGTATTGAACAGGTGAAGTTCGATGCAATCATGCTGGATCTTGGAATGCCGGGCCTGAACGGTCTTGAAGTGGCGAAAATCGTTCGGAATTCGCCTCTCAATAAAACTACACCAATTGTCGTAGTCACTGGCAGTGAGGATCCAGATAGCCTGCAACTTTCCTTCTCAGCTGGAGCGACATACTTTTTAAGAAAGCCGGTGACCGGGGGAGATTTAGGTGTGGTTCTCGCTAATCTAGTTGCTAGAAAGAACCAAAATCGACGTCGTTTCACCCGCGTGCCCTTGCACACAGATGTTACATGCACTGCCAAGGGAACTATCCTACATGGAATGGCTTGGAATATCAGCCAGAGCGGAATGCAACTGGAAGTACCTGGACTAGAAATGGGTACTAACCTCACGGTGTCGTTTACATTGCCGGACATGGTCAACGCAGTTGGAGTGGAAGGAATGGTCGTCTGGGTAAGGGAGGAACGCCAAGGAATTAACTTTACGGACGTTGGCATCGAAGCCCAAGATCGAATCAGGAACTTTGTTAACCGAGCCGGTTATGGGTGACTTGAGTTTAGAAGCTTGTCAGTTTTTGTCGATCTATTGAGCAGACCCCCTTAGGGCATCGTAAAAATCATCGAACCCATATTGATTCTGCCTTAGTAGGACGAACCACATTGATATTGCTGCAGCGTAAAATTCCGCAAGATCATTTAATTCCAAAAGCCAAGGGTCATTTTCACGGACGCCCCGGCTGTTAAACCTCCTTCCAATCGGCCTACAAAGCGACGGAATTTAAAACATACTTTGAAATAAGGCGCTATCGTGCTTGCAAGATAGCTTTGCGCGCTCAACCGCCCATTGGAAACCGACGACGATCCCTGATTCAACTTCCTGATTGGGTGCATGCGCAGAAATTGGTAGCACAAAATATGGAGTCCCATTCAAATAGGTTTTGTGATTGATCAGATCTTGTACATATTCCTCGTTAAGTGCCGACTGTACGGCGGAATGTGGCGAAATATCGGCACCAAGAGCAATCAATGACCGTCTATGTATCTCACCTGTCGAAGAAGAACCGTGGTCGAATAATTGCATAGGTTTGCTATGGCTGGATAAATCACTGGCGATAAGAACTAACGTCGTCGCGGATTCAACCCCTTGTAATCCAGAGGCGGGGAGTGATTATGTCCAGCCTTTAATTCAACAGGGGCATGTATGCGCGAAGTAGACATGGAAGCTCTCGACAAATTATTGGGAAATACGAAGGCGATAACAGAATCCGACAAATGGCAACGGCTCGAATTGGAACTGCGGGCAATTGCGTTTTGGGATGCCAACTACCATGCAGACCCCCATCGGGATGCCAATGATATTTGCGCGTTTCATGCTCGACAGGTTCGGAAAGGGAAGATTCTCCAAGAGATAAGCAGAAAAGGAAGTAGCTAAATTTCGGCTGCGCTAGCCTTCCCCGGATTGTCGGCGTATTTTGTTACCGGGAATAGAGTGACGGTTTGTCCACGCCTCTGTTGTCGCTCTTACCGGGTCAGTTGGTCAGAAAACCAAACAGAGGATCCGCCTCTTCTACAGCCTTCGTCTGAACATAGTTATCCCATTTGATGGTTTGGCCCTGTCCGCTTAGGTACTCAAACTGAAGCGGTCAAACTATTTTGGCGCGGGAGGGTACCTGTCTTCGTGCAAGTTTGGAGCCTTAGGTTAAATACGTCCGCTGCTACTGACGCGCCCTAAGGTCTCAATGAAATCCTCCGGCGCGCCGAAGTCGAGCACCATTCGTCAACGAAACCATGTAAGGCAAATCCTGTATTTTTTTCAGATGCTTTTCCGTTATTTTCGAATTTCACACTTAAGTCTCGGCGAAGCTAATAACATTAAACGCGGAGCCACCGTGTCAGATACTAATTGTTGATGATCAGGAGGCCGTCCCACAAAAGGTGTGCACCTGGTGGGTTCCCACTTTGGGAGATATGCGGTCAGGCTAGCGACGGTCAGCAGGCGGTGGAACAGGGAAAGTTATTGCTTCCCAATCTGATTATAATGGATGTCTCCATGCCGAACATGAATGGCATCGAAGTTACCAGAATCATACGCGCCGAAGGTTCTGCGTCGCGCATTCTCATCATGAGCCAGAACGATCTGCAATTTTACGTAGCAAACTCTGGAAGCCGACGCGCACGTCTTTCTAACAAAAGACGACCTCCCTCAGGAGTCGCTACGTACGATTGAAAGGATACTTTCCGTTCAATGGCCAACCAAAAAGTGGAAAAGGGAGTTAAGAGGAAGCCGGTTGGCGAGGTGGCCAGTTCGGGCATTCCTGAGTTCGATACGATTCTCCGCGGCGGGTTCCCACGTGACCGGATGTGTGTTCTTGGGGCCCTCCGGGTAGCGGCAAGACCACACTCGCCATCCAGTTTCTCTTTCCGGCACCGAACACGGTGAGAAGGGTGCTTATATAACCTTCTCTGAGACTTCCGTTGAATCGAAGCAATCGGCAAAGTCGCACGGATGGTCTCTAAACTCACTCTCCATCCTTGATTTCACAAAAATGAAGTCCGAACTCGGTGCAGAAGAGCAATACACCGTCCTCCATCCTGCAGATGTGGAATTGATGGAAACATCGACGAACCTTCTAAATCAGATAAAGAAGCTGAAGCCGCAACGCCTTGTGCTTGATTCTCTCTCCGAGCTTCGGATGGTTGCTCGCGACCCGTTGCGTTACCGACGGCAAATTTTGGCGTTGAAGCAGGCTCTCTCGCAGTTCGGCTGTACCGTCCTTTTCTTAGATGATCAGACCGGCGACGCAGGGGCTGACCTCCTGCTCCAGAGCATTGCTCATGGTGTTATTCAGCTCACGAGCAAGGAATCCGTATGGCGGATTACATCGTGCCATTAAGGTCACCAAGATGCGGGGCGTCCCGTTTATTGAGGGCTCTCACGACTTTCGCATCGCCACCGGCGGAATCAAGGTGTTTCCCGCGTTTGCCAGCGCCTGTGGAAAGAACTTTGTTAACGGAATCCAATACGACGCCTCCCCTGGGGAGTGGCATTTGCGAATTGG
>CAWBXL010000019.1:0-37158 GCA_963792305.1 uncultured Acidobacteriaceae bacterium
GATACTGTAACCCGGTCCCTTGCTCCTGGCCGCTGGCGAACCCGCTTTATACCCCCACGCTCCCGCGTGTAACCTCCCGAAATTTTGGTCCGAATTTTTCCCGAAAATTCGGCCGCACTATGGTCGGCTGATCAGCTGCGCTTCCCTCCTTTCTTCGCCGCCGCCTCGGCCGCCACGGCCGCGGCTTCCTCCGTTTCCCGCGCCGCCCGCAGGGAGCGGATCAGGTTCCGCAGCGTGTCGTCGGCGCGGCGGGCCACCAGTTCCGCGGGAGGGGGCTCCGCCCCGCGGCCACCGCTGCCGCATCCCAGGTGCAGGGTGCGGGCCAGCGCCGCCAGATAGCCCTGCAGCGGCGGCGCCTCGGTCCGATGCCGGGCCCGATAGGCCGCCTGCCGCGCCGCCGCATTCTATACTCCCGCTCGCGCGGCATTAGCGGCCCTCCGCAATCGTCACCGATTCTTCCGTGACGATTTCCGCCGCGGTTCTTGCCGTCACCCCGTTTTCCGTGACGTTTCCCGGGGGGCGGGGCGACGGGCGGCTCCTCACGCGGGGGCTGCCCGGGCCGGTGCTGCCGGTAGGAGCGGCCGGTCAGGCGCAGGATCTCCCCCCGGTGCAGCAGCCGGTCCAGGATCGCCGCCGACAGGTCGGGGTCGTGCAGCACCACCCCCCACTCCCGCGGGTCTTTGTTGGTGGTCAGCAGCATGGGCCGGTCGCCTTTCAGATACCGTTTGTCCACGACCGGGAAGAGGACGTTGGCCGCGTACGGCCCGTAGCTTAGGTAGCCGACTTCGTCGATCACCAGCACCGAAGGTTCCAGGTAGCCGGCAGCGCCTGCTCCCACTCCCCTTTGGCCCGCGCCTGCACCAGCTCCCCGATCAGTTCGGTGCAGGTCACGAAGCGGGCACTAGCGCCGTACGGATCGCCTTGTAGGCCAACGCAATCGACAGCGCCGTTTTCCCAGCCCCGGGGGCGCCCCAGAGGATGAGGCTGCGCCCGCCCGAGACCAGCGCCGGCCCCAGGTAGGGGCCCAGCGCTTTCCGCGGGATACGGCTCTGGAAGGTGAAGTCAAACTCCTCCAGGGTCTTGAGAAAGGGAAAGCCGGCGCGGCGGGGGGCCTGGGCGATGCGCCGCTCCTGGCGGCGGCCGAGCTCGGCGTGGGCGAGCCGCTCCAGGTACTCCGGGTAGCTCCAGTTCTCGGCCACGGCTTGGGCGGCCAGTTCCGGGTAGTGCTGGCGCACCGCCGGGAGGTGCAAGCGGCGCAGGGCCGCATCGAGCGGATCGAGGGCGCTCATTGGGCCACCCCCAAGAGCCAAGCCTGCAGATACTCGCCGCCGATGGCGCCCTGCGCCAGGCAGTGGGCGAAGCCCGCCGTCAGGCGGGCGGCGCCATGCTGCTCGAAGAGGTCCCAGAGCACCGGCAGGTCATGCCCCCGCCAGGTCTGGGGGCGGCGGTGCACGAGCTCGGTAAAGAACCGCTCGGCCACCGGGTCCAGGTCCATGAGGATCTGCCGCTTGGCCATGAGCGCCCCGCGCGGTTTGACAAACAGCGCCTCCCGGTGCTCGGGGAGCAGCGAGTAATGACCATTCGCGGGCACGCGGGGATGGACGACCCGCTCCTGGTGGTGGTGGAGGACCACCTGCGCGGGGTGCACCCGCGCCACCACCGGCTGGCCGATCCAGGCGTCGGGGGCGGAATAGCCAAAGCCGCACCAGCGCACGCGGGCGTCCCGGCCGACTACCCGGGTCACGGCCAGCCCATAGCCCGCAGCGCCCAAACGGCAGGGGCCGCAGGTGCGGGGCCTCGGCCAAGAGCCGCACCGCCGGGGTCACGCCGGTGGCGTCACAGGGGCGCTCGTGATGGGTGTAGTGCAGCCAGTCGGCCAACTGGGTCGAGCATGTCCGCCCGGTGCCGGAAGCGGCGGGCCTGGAAAAAGGCGCCTTTGACGAACTTGACCAGGCTTTCGACGCAGCCTTTCTGGTTGCCCGAATAGGGATAAGTCGGCTCGGCGAAGACGCCGACTTCGTGGAGGAAAGCGGCGAAGTGCTCATTATAGTGGATGCGCTCCGCGCCGGTCACTGGGTCCTGGCCCCGTTTGATGACCGCCGCCTTGGTGTTGTCGATGACGTTGATCAGCGGCAGGCCGCCCAGGGCGCCGGCAAAGTTTTCCATGCCCCGGATCAGGCCCTCGGCGCTCTCGGCGGCGATCAGACAGACATGCAGAGCGCGGCTGTATTTGAACCGGCCGGCGTAGAAGGTGAGGGTCTCGCGGCTGCCATCGGTGTAAGGCACCGTGATCGTCCCCGAAATCGTGCTGGGCGAACTCGCCGGCCACCCCTTCAAAGCGGACCACCGGGGCCGGCGGGGGCGGGGCGGGCGGTGCTGCTGCAGGTAGCGGTAGACCGGGTTCTTCCCGGCCTGATAGGCGTGCTCGGAGCGGAGCCGGCGCAGCAGTTCGGCCCCTTTCATCCGCGGATCGTCGGCCAGCAACTGCTGGATCGTGGTGCGCAGCGCGGCGGGCAACTCCGAGGGTCGCCCCGGGCCGCTGTTTTCCCGAAATTCCTGTGTCATCGTTCCCGAAATCTCCTCGTGAACCAGGCGCCGCTGGGAGCGGGGCGGGACGCCGGTGAGCCGCTGAATAGGAGCGGCGGCGAGGCCAGCGTGGTAGGCTCGCAGCACCAGAGCGCGAATGGAAGCCGGATGCACGGGTAGGGTCCCTCCTACCCCTAACATCCACCGTGTCCTCCCCGGTTTCCTGCTAAACGCCTAACCGCAGGGAGATACGGTTCACCGAGCGGCCAGAATTTCGGGAAAGTCATAGGTCATAGTTTCGGGAAATTACACCCTTGTTGTCCTCCTGGTATTTGTAAGGGGCGAAGCCCAGGCTGGGGAGCGTGACGTTGGTCCGCCAGCGATGGGAGGTGAGCCCGGTCATCGGGTCCGTGTAGTTGTCGGCCAGGTAGTCGTAGTCCACCTCGTTCTGGGGCGCCGTCGGGATCACCTTCTTCAGGCGATTGAGATTATCGTAGGCCAGGCTGGTCGGGCCTCGAAGGTCAGCCGTGTTCGAGATGCGACCGAACTCATCATATTGGGCAGTCACCGTCAAGGGGCCGCCGACCGCGCTGGCCGGATAGGTGATCCCCTTGATCCGGTGCAACGGGTCGCGGGTGATCGCGATCGCGTGGCTGCCGTCCGCTTTCTTCCGATAGCTCAATTCGCCGGCGTTGTTGTAGATGAAGTACTCGGCGGTGCCTTGCATGCTGTCCGAGGGCGTCGGCGGAGAGACGATGCGCGTCACCTGACCTTCGTAGGTGCCGTCTGTACTGGATCGCCTCGTTATTCATCCCCGGGTTCAACAGCAGGTAGCGGCCGTACTCGAAACTTCACCCGGTAATTGCTGCCGTTGGGCGGATCGAAGTAATCCAGGTCGTCCTGCGCATCGTAGTGGAAGGTGGTGGTCGCCGCGTCGGCGGTGCCGTACGCTCGCGTCACGGAGACTACCTGGTCTTCGGCATTGTAGACCCAGACGGTCACGACCCCCGCCTCATCCTGGTCCATGATCACGCGGCCCCGCGGATCGATCGTGATCAGACGTGAGTAGAGAGGAGCGCCGGTTTGCAGCGTTAGGCTGATCACCAGGTTGCCGGAGCTGGCGGACTGAGCGTTATAGCCGATAGCGACCTGGTGGCCCATTGGATCCTGGACGAGCGATGGCAAACCGTCTGCGTTATACATCAGGGTCGTTATCGAGGGGTTGTAATCCGGGTCGGTGTTCGCGAACAGCGTGTTGGCGGGCGAAGCGGCCGATGAGCAGCCGGCCGGGCGGGTGGGCGCCCAACGTGTCATACATGAAATTGCTCACTCCGCCCACCGCGTTGGTGACGCTGTCCGGCAGGCCCCAGGCCCCGGCCGTGCCGGCATAGGTGAAGCTCGTCGACTGCATCTCGGCCTGGCCGAACGCCTCGACCAGGCTCGTCAAGTTGCCCGGGCTCGTGGGGCCGATGGGGACGTCGTTGTCGTAGTGGAACTGGGTGACCTGGTCCGCGTGGCCGCTCGCCGGCCGCCGCGGCGGCGGTGATCTGCGTCGGCAGGTTCAGCGTGTTGAACACGGTCGTGACCGGGTTGTTCAAGGCTGCCATCCGCCTGCAGCACCTGCTCGGTCACCTGTGAGACGGAAGTCGTCGGGATGGGCAGATAGCTATACTGAACCAGCGGGTTCGTCCCGGTCTCGAGTGGCGTGCGCACCGTCAGCAAGTTATGATAGCTGTCAGTACGTGTCACTGCCATTGCCGCCCCGTGGAGACGTCGGTCGCCGCGGCCAGGTCGGTGCCGCTAAAAGTATATTGGACCGGCACGCCGCCGGGCCGGCTGCCGCCGGGGAAGAAGGTGAGGGTATCCTGGCTGCTCCCGTTGCAGCACGGAGCGATCGATCTCGCGGGTGCTGCCGTCGGTGTCCGTCCAGGTGACCTTGGAGACCCGGCCGTCCCAGTCTTGTTCCGCAGCCGCTGCGCGTTCCCGCCGACGATCGCCACCGGCTCGTAGAAGTAGTTCGTGGTGATCCCCGCCGGGTCCGTTTTGTGGATCACCAGATCGCCCGGTATAGGTGCCCCCATAGGCCGTGTTCTGGTTAGGGTAGGCGTCCGCGTAGGAGAAGCTCCAGTTGTAGGTCACCCGCGTGTTGTCCCCCGGGCCGAAGACCTGCACGCTCGTCAGCTTCAGCGGGCTGCCGCCGGCCTCGGCGGCGACCGCCGTGTACCCCAGGATGTGGGTGCGGCTCTGGGGATCTTTGACCATCCGCAGGAGGCCGTCCCCGTTGGGATACATGAGGGTGAGGGTGTTCCCCGTGTCATCCATGACACTCGTCACCCGTGGCTCCGTCGTGCCGCTGACCGTTCCCCAGGTGATGGTCAGCTTCCGGCCCCAGCGGTCGGTGATGCTCGTCAACAGATAGTGCGCCAGCGCCATGCAGCCGGCCGGCTCCCAGTAGAGCGTGCCGAACCGGTACTGGGTATTATCCCCGTCGGCGAGGGTGAACGAGCTGTCGGTCACCGTCGCGTGCGGCGGTTGACTGGGGTCCGTGCAGGTCACGGTGTCGGTCCCCGGGGCCCCGTCGCCTTTCAGCGTATGGTACGAGTCGGGCGAGCTCCAGTCATCGTCCCCGCCGTGTTGGCGAACGCCAGGGTGCCGTTGCCCTGGTGCACCACGGTGTACACCGTCCCCGGGCTGGTGGTGTCATCCTCTCCAGTCGATCCACTGCGCGAACGGGTGCGTCCAGTTGCTGTTTCGCTCCGAGAGCCCGCTGAAATTCGGGATGGTGGGCTGCTGCGGGTCGGTCATTCCGACGAATTATAGTCCAGGGAGAAGGGTACCGTGCGTCCCCTTGAAATCCCAGGAAGTGATCGGCACCGTGAACGACTGGTCGCCACTCAGCGGGTCGGTGAGCGGGGCCGTGGCGACCGGTTGCGCACGAAGGCCCGCTGCAGCTTCTGCACCGAGATGGTGCGCGTAACGCCGGGGTTCTGTACTCCGAAGCCCGGCGTGTTGGCCGAGGTTTGGGGACAGGTCTGCATCGTGACGGGGTTGTAGAGCGAGGTGGTCGCCTTGGCGGTGTAGCTGCCGTTGGGGTGCAGGGTGCTGTCGCACTTGTAGCAGACCTGCGTGCTGCTGATCACGTAGCACAGGCCCTGCTCGACCAGGGTCGACCCGCTGTAGATGCTGCAAGTCACTGCGCCCTGGTTCCATCCCGCCGGCGGCGCGGTGAGGCTGATGTCGAGGCGCATGGTGCCGCAGAGGTTAATGACGCCGTTGGCCGGCCGAGTGATCGTGACGGTCTGCGTCGGGCAGGTCTGCGCCCCCAGGGGCGGCGCCGCGCCGGCCAGCGCGGCCGCGGCCGGCAGCAGCACAAGCCACCAGCCGCGGCGGGGTGGATACTGGTTCGGATACTTCATCTCACTGCTTCCTCTCGATGCACCGGGGCGCGGGCTACCGCGCCGGCACGGTCATGGTCACGGCCGGCGAGGCCGTCGGTACTGGGGATGGCTGCCGCGCTCGCGACGTCGATCTCCACGCGCACCTGGTAGATGCCGGGCGGGTACAGCTCAGTGTGGAGGTCGCGGTAGGCCCCGGCGGCCGTCGTTCCGGGCGTGAGGTACATGGGCAGCAGCTCCAGGAGCTGCCCCTGCGCGTCCGTCACCCGCACCCGGGGGTTGCCGTGGCGTTGAATGCCGGGCGGCAGAGTGAAGTTCGCTCCCACCCGCGTGTCCGGGCCGCTGCCGGCGTTTGCCGGCACTAGAACGCTCAGCGCCGGCTGGCTCTGCTGGCCGGGCGAGGGTCCGGCGATGAAGGACGCGGCGACCGCGCCGAGTGCCGCGGCGGCGAGCGCCGCGCGGCGAGAGAAGCCTTGGAAAGTCCGATGCATAGGAAGCCTCCTCGGATAGATGACGAGGGCGCCGCCGCTGTCAAGGCGGCAGTGGCGCCCCCTACGTGGAGCGTCCGCCAGGTCCTGGCGACTTTCGTCCCGGAGGGACCGACCAAATCTAGCCCGGCAGCTTCAGTGCTGGGGCTAGGGTGGAGAACTCTCCCAAGTCCCGGAGGGACGACTGAAAACCAGGATTTGCCGGACGCCCCTAAGCGTTAACTGTTAACGTTTCAGCGGTTCCGCGGCGGCGACGCGCTGCCAGGTCGCCGCGGCCGCCTCTTCCAGCCGCTGCACCCACAGGCCGGCCGCTTCCCCATGCCGCGCCACGGCCGCGGCGGCGACGGCGGTGATCACTCGGCCCAGCCGCTCCTCTGCGTCCGGGCACGGCTCGGGGAGCGCCGCCGCCCAGAGGCTCTCCCACGCCTTCAGCAGCGCCCGGGCACGCTGCTCCGTCTCGTCCACCGCGCCGCCGCCCGCCTCCAGCTTCTGGCGGCGCTTCACACATACTGCGCGCGTCAGCCCAGCCGCCGCGCCAGCTCCGTCGGGCTCGCCTTCGGAAACTGCAGCAGAAAGGCATCGATGCTGCGGCCCTTTTCCCCCGGCGTGAGCGACACCTGACCGGCGTTCACGATCCGCACCGCCTCCGCGAAGGCGTCCCACCCGTCCGTGTACGCGCGCACGCAGCCGGGCAGCCGCTCCAGCCCGGCGGCCTCGGCCCCCGCAGACCCGGTACCAGCCGTCGACCAGCAGCCGGCCCTCCCATCCCGGAAGTCGTCGAAGGAACGAGGCCCCCTCGTTTATTACACCGACCTGCTTCTCCGCTAACACGACACCAAAACGGTCTTTTGCTCCACCATTTGCTCCGTTAAATGTGCATTTAACGGGTAATCGCCCCCGAAGTCCTCATGGAGCTAAAACTTCGGTCAATACGTTAACGAAATCTAACTCCATGGGTGGCCCCCAGATCCCCGGCTTTTTCGTCAATCTCCATTAACCCCGGGAACCTCCAGAGCCTGACCCTCCAGTTTCGCTGCCAACCGGGCACAATATCGAGTGGAGGGCGCCCTTCATAGATAAGTGAGGGCGCACCAACTGACCGGCCAGGTGCTGTCCGCTGCCGGCGGCTCGCCCACCGGCAACTGCCATTCCCGATCACCTGAAAACCTGAACACTCGAACCAGAGCCACCGCTAACGGCGGAACAAGCAGTGAACAAGCCAATGAACAGGTCGTCAACAAGCAACCCAGCCACAAACAGTGTGCGGCACGATCCGGCGCCAGTTCCGGAACAGGCCGCCTCACGCCCCGCCCTAAAGACGTCGCCCGCTGTCGCCCCGCCCTCGCCCCTGACGATCGCTCCATCAAAGGCCGATACCTGCACTTCCAGGCCGTGCAGCAAGCAATGAACAGGTCGCGAACAAGCTCTCCAGCCACGAACCCTCTCGAGCGCGATCCGGCGCCCGCTGTCGGTTCGCCGCCCCCCCCGGCGATCTGCCGGGCGGCGCTCGGGGCACCGCGTCTCGCCTGTCGCGCTCCCGCCGCCGTCAAACTCCCACCGGCTCCGACAAGCCAGGGAACAAGCGATGGACAAGCAATGAACAGGTCTTCAACAGGTCCTCCAGCCACCTATTGCCGGTTGCTGATGTGGACGCTCTCTTACGACCGGCAGTCCGTCCACTCCCGTATGCTGCGCGCGGCTATAGCTGCTCTTCCCAAACTCCGGCTCGGGAACGCTCCGGCCGCCGCCCTTACCGCCCTCCCCTCGCCCAGCTTTGGGAGAGGGGGCCGGGGGGTGAGGGCCTGCCACCCAAAAGGCAGTTGAGCCAGCGAGCGTGCTATCCTGCGCCGGCTCCCGCCCGGAGGAGCGTGTCTTGCCGTCCGCGGCCCTTCGCTCGTGCGGTTCATCCCGTCCCAAATCTCATGAGCCTACAGTCGGGCAGGCGGAAGAAGAAAAGAGCCGAGCGGCAGGCCCCTCCCCGCCGAGGCCGGGTGAGAAGCCCCGGCTTGCCCTCACGATCCGGCCCTGGCGTCGCCGCGCGCCTATACCCAACCCGCGCCGGCAGGTTTCGTTACCTACAGAGCCTCATTTCAATGGGGCGGCACCGGGGCGGCACCGGAGCGGCAAACCCCTCCCTTCAGGAGCCTTACCCTTTCGGCCATAATGACGATGAGTAGAAGGGAAGAAGCGGTGAGAGAGAAATGGGAGCAGAGACGGATGACGCAAATCCTTGTCGTTGCTGCGGCGCGGTGGGTCGCGCCGGAGGACCGCTTCTGCCGTCTCTGCGGCGCCGCTGCCCGCGATACACAGAGAGCGGAAAAATCGCCGGAAACACCTTATCGCTATTTGTTCGAGCACGCCGCCGAGGCGCTCGCGATCGTCGACGCCGGCAACACCATCACCCGCGTAAACCACAAGTTCGCCCAGCTTTCCGGTTTGCAGCCGCGCCGCGATCGAGGGGCAGCGCCATATCAGCGAGTTCTCGTCCAGCCCGGGCCATAAGGTCCGGTTAGGCCCACCGGAAGCGATGCGGTAGTGTTATGTAGTATTTATTCGTTCAGTTACGGTCTGCACGCGCTGGATCTTGCCACCGGCGCGGATTTGTTCAGCGGCCCGAAGGAAATCACGGCCACTTTTCCCGGGACCGGTGACAACACCGACGGCACCAATGTGGTTTTCGATCCCAAGCAGTACAAAGAACGCATGGGATTGCTCTTGCTCAATGGAGTGATCTACACCGCATGGGCTTCGCACTGTGACTTCAGTCCATACACCGCATGGATCATGGGACATAATGCAGATACGCTTGCCCCAACGACTGTACTCAATGTCGTGCCGAACGGCAGCCTGGGCGCATTCTGGTCCTCGGGCGGAGGGATCGCTGCCGACCCGCAAGGCAACATTTATCTGCTCTCAGGGAACGGCGACTTCGGCACCAGCTTGAACACTAGCGGTTTCCCCAGCAACAAAAATTTTGGCAATGCGTTTTTAAAACTTTCCACGAGCGGCGGCCAGTTGGCAGTCGCCGACTACTTCGAAATGTCCAATGGCGTGAGTGAGAGTCAGGGCGACGTGGATTTGGGTTCAGGCGGCGCCATGGTTCTACCCGATTTCACTGACGGTGGCGGGCAGACGCGTCGTCTGGTCGTGGGCGCAGGCAAAGACAGCAATATGTATCTGCTAAGCCGCGACAGCATGGGTAAGTTCAATTCCAGCAGCAACAACATCTACCAGCAACTCTCCGGCGCATTACCGGGAGGTGTCTGGTCGGTGCCGGCCTATTTCAACAATCACGTGTACTACGGGCCGGTGGGAAGCCACCTTCTGTCATACGCCGTGAGTAACGCAAAGCTCTCGACATCTCCGGCAGCACAATCAAATAATTCGTTTGGCTATCCCGGAACCAGCCCGAGCGTGTCCGCCAATGGCACCAGCAATGGAATTGTGTGGGCGGTAGAGAACAGTGGGGCCACTCTCCACGCATACGACGCAGCCTCCATGAACGAGCTGTACAACAGCAACCAGGCCGGGAACAATCGCGACCACTTCGGCACAGGCAATAAATTCATTACTCCGACGGTGGTAAATGGAAAGGTATTTGTAGGAACAACGAACAGCGTGGCCGTCTTCGGGTTGCTGCCGTAACAACAAAGGCAAGCCTGGAACCGTATCTATTTAATTTTCTTGCTGTGAGGAGCAACAGTCTAAGGATTTCGGCTCTCTAAGGAGAGCGAATTTTTAACTAAGTCAGAATGCAAGGAGAAAGCAGGAAACGCAGTGAGAGCGTGCGCGTTTCACCAGAAATTTATCCGCCGTTAAACAAAATGTAATCTTCGTCTCTGGCCGCGTGGCAATCTCAATGCAGGATTTTCAATCTTGCCGAACCCGATAGCAGTTTAAAAAAAATCAAGGAGTCCGGATGCTCACCCCCGAGAGAAGTCCGATGCTGTCTCTAAATCTGCGTAAATTTCATCAGATCAGCATCGTTTTTACTGCAATTCTTTGCATCTTTTGTTCAATTCATTTATCCGGACAAACCACCGGTTTGGTGGCTGCATACAATTTCAATGAAGGCAGCGGCTCGACTGTGACCGACCTCTCAGGCCACAACCTGACCGGAACCATCGTCGGAGCCACTTGGACCAATCAGGGAAAATACGGCAACGCGCTCTCGTTTAATGGGACGTCCGGCTACGTAGATTTAGGGAATCCGGCAGCACTTCAGCTGACCGGCAGCATGACCCTCGAAGCCTGGGTCAAAGCTGCGGCTACTCCTCCCGACGACGGCCAGATTATCGCCAAGTCAGACAACTCTTCCGGCTGGCAGTTGAAGACTACGGCGGACGCCGGCCCGCAGAATTTCGGCGCGACTGTAACCAACAGCTCAGGCGCTCGCGCAAGAAGATTCAGCAACACCGTACGCGCATTGAACACCTGGTATCACGTCGCTGGGGTCTACGATGCCAGCGCACGCACACTTACCATCTATATCAATGGTGTTTTAGAAAATGGCACACTGCTAGGAACGGTTCCTGCGGCAAATCTAAACGCAGCTGTAAATGCCAACATCGGGCGCAGAACCGGCGGCTTTTACTTCAACGGCATTATTGACGAAGTGCGCATCTACAACCGCGCGCTCTCTGCCGCTGAAATTCAAAGCGACATGAATACGCCCTTGGGCGGCACGACGCCCCCAGCGGACACCCAAGCTCCCACCGCCCCAGGGAATCTGGCTGCCACTGCGGCAAGTTCGAGTGCGATCAATTTGAATTGGAGTGCTTCCACCGACAACGTCGGTGTAACTGGATATCTGGTCGAGCGCTGCCAAGGCGCAGGCTGTAGCAGCTTCACCCAGATCGCCATGCCGACGACAGCCAGCTTTAGCAATACTGGGCTGACAGCTTCAACCAGCTATAGCTTTCGTGTCCGTGCCATCGATGCTGCCGGTAATCTAAGTCCCTACTCTGCGACTGCCAGCGCAACTACAGCATCATCGAGTGGCTCAGACGTTCAGCCACCGACGACGCCAGGTAACCTCACCGCTGCGGCGAGTGGCAGTGCGATTCAGTTGAATTGGGATGCCTCGACTGACAACGTCGGCGTCTCCGGGTATACGGTAGAACGTTGCCAAGGTAGCGGATGCAGCAACTTTTCCCCTATAGGCCAAGCTCAAAGCGTTACTGGGACAATCACCCGCCCGCTCGCCGCATCTGCCAGCAGTCCTAACTATTTTGTGGATTCGACCGGCACCCCGGTCGCCCTCAATGGATCGCACACCTGGAATAACTTACAGGACTGGGGTACGAACGGATCTCCCCAAACCTTTGACTTCAATGCTTATGTGAATTTCCTCACCGCTCACGGACAAAACTTCACTCTATTATGGCGGACCGAACTGACTAAATTCTGCGGTGCGCCTACTACCGCCAGTAACCCTCCGGATTTCACGGTCAGCTCACAACCCTGGCAGCGCACCGGCCCGGGAAATGCCAGTGACGGAAAACTGAAATTCGATCTCAGCAAACTCGATCAGAGTTATTTCGACCGCCTTCGTGCCCGTGTGGTAGCTCTCAACAATGCGGGGATCTATACGGGCGTGTACATGTTCAGCGGCGAGTGGCTGTCAGCATTTCGTTGCTCCGGAGATGGCTATCCTTTCACCGGCGCGAACAACGTCAATGGCGTAGACGACGGATATCCAAACAGCGAAACCAGCTCCATAACCATGACATCCCCGAATGCCATCACCGCATTCCAGGATGCCTATGTCGAAAAAGTCATCGACACCTTGAACGACTTGCCCAACGTTCTCTGGATCGTCTCCGAAGAAGCGACACCCGACAGCATCTGGTGGGAGAACCATCAAATCTCGCACATACACTCATACGAAGCCGGCAAGTCTTGGCAGCACCCGGTCGGCTTCGCAGTAATGAACGATTTCAACGACACTACTATCACCAACAGCAACGCCGACTGGATTGCCCCGTCCGTGGAAATTTCGCCGACGTCGAGTTGCGGAAGTGGCACCCCGCGGTGCAAGGTCAACATCAACGATTCCGACCACTCGAACTTTGGCATGTGGAACGGAAGCGATCAAAGCAATCGTACCTATGCCTGGCAGAATTTCATGAATGGCAATCAGGTCGCTTTTATGGACCCGTATGTTCTGAATTATCCCCGCGAGAATCGCAACAATTGTGTCTCTCCGGTGAACGGCATCTGCTCTGCGCCAGCCGCACGCTGGGACAACTTCCGCGACAATCTCGGCTATATCGTCAGATACTCACGCAAATTGAACTTGGCGAATGTAACCTCTCAGTCCTCGCTTTGTTCTACGGGGGCCTGCCTCGCGCAGACGCCATCGGTTGGCGCGGAATATCTGGCCTACTCCCCCAATGGCGGATCTCTCACGGTTAATCTTTCTGCCATGCCGAGTTCTCGCAGCCTCTCGGTGGAATGGCTAAACCCTTTGACCGGAGCAGTGACCACTGGCACCCCCGTTGCAGCGGGAGCTACTCGGACATTTACTCCGCCATTCAGCGGGGATGCTGTTCTTTACCTTGTGGACACCGCCGGACATGCCGGCCCAAGTGGTCAAACATTGGCGGCAGCAGCGGTCACCACCGGCACAACTTATCTGGATTCCGGCGTGGTTGAGGGCGTTACCTACAACTATCGCGTAAGCGCTACCGACTCCGCAGGCAATGTCAGTGCCGACTCTAATGTGGCCAGCGCCGCAGTTTCAGGTGGTGGCACATCGGGTGATAGCCAGCCACCGACTGCGCCTGCCAATTTAAACGCGACATCCACTGGCGCCAACTCGATTGGCATGACTTGGACCGCCGCGACGGACAACGTGGGAGTTACCGGTTATCAAGTCGAGCGTTGTCAGGGTGTGGGATGCAGCACATTCACACAAGTGGGCGTATCAACCAACACAAGTTATAGCGATTCGGGCTTATCCGCCAGCACCTCGTATGGTTACAGAGTCCGTGCGACCGATGCCGCCGGCAATCTCAGCCAGTATTCCAACATAGGCACCGCAACTACAGCAGCGGCGATTGCGCCTTCCGGGTTGGTCGCGGCCTACAGCTTTGATGAAGGTGCGGGAACAACTGTGGCCGATGCCTCGGGAACTGGAGTGAGCGGCACTCTGCAAGGAGCATCCTGGACTTCTGCCGGGAAATATGGAAACGCGCTTTCTTTTGATGGTACGAGCAGTTTTGTAGACCTGGGAAATCCATCCTCGTTGCAACTCACTGGCAGTATGACAGTGGAAGCCTGGATCAAAGCTGCCGCCAACCCGCCGGATGACGGACAAATTGTTGCCAAAGCCAATGACAGCGGTGGCTGGCAGCTTGAAGACCAGCCCAGACACGGGTCGCCAAACCTTCGGAGCAAAGATTTCCGGCAGTTCGGCGGTGCAGAGATACAGCAACACGGTGCGGGCCTTAAACACCTGGTATCACGTTGCCAGCGTATACAACACGTCCACACGTTCACTGGATGTATATGTCAACGGGGTGTTAGATAGCGGGACCTTGCAGGGAACTGTTCCCACGTCCCAGATTCTACAGAACGTCAACGTAAATATCGGCCGCAGGACTGGTGGGTATTACTTCAACGGAGTCATTGACGAAGTTCGCATCTACAACCGCGCCCTGTCCCAGACTGAAATTCAGACCGACATGAATACACCGATCGGTTCAGGATCATCGTCGCCTGTTGACACGCAAGCCCCTTCCACCCCGGGTAGTTTGTCAGCAACCACAGTCAGCGGTGCACAAATCAACCTGTCGTGGACGGCATCCACTGACAATGTAGGCGTAACCGGCTACCGGGTCGAAAGCTGCTCCGGAAGCGGATGCACGAACTTCGTGCAGATCGCTACTCCAACCGCCACAACTTACAGTAATACCGGGCTCACCGCGGGAACCAGCTACAGCTACCGAGTCCGCGCGACCGACGCGGCTGCAAACCTGAGCGCTTATTCCAGCGTGGCTTCGGCAACCACAACTGCCGCACCACCAACCGCGCCAACCATCACGCAGCAACCGTCAAATACAACTGTAACGGTGGGCCAGACCGCAACCTTCACCGTCGTGGCTAACGGGACAGGTCCGTTGACCTATCAATGGTTGAAGGGCACAAGCAACATTTCTAACGCCACATCCTCCAGCTACACAACTCGAGCAACCACAGGCGCTGACAACGGATTGCAGTTCAAAGTAGTCGTCAGCAACGCCGGGGGAAGTGCGACCAGCAACGCGGCCACGCTCACCGTCACCGCCGCCGCTACGGCGGTCGATGTCTTGACCTATCACAATGACATCGCACGTACCGGCGCCAACACCAACGAAGCAATTCTGACCACTACAAATGTAAACGCGTCAACCTTTGGCAAGATTGGTAACTTTTCAGTGGACGCCAAAGTTGACGCACAGCCCCTTTACGCTTCGAGCGTGTCCACGACCACTGGGACGCACAACCTGCTGATCGTGGTCACTGAAAACAATACCGTCTACGCCTTCGACGCCGACAGCGGCAGCATCGTCTGGCAAAAATCAATGTCGCAATCAGGCGAAACTGCTTCCGATGATCGTGGATGCAGCCAGGTGAGCCCGAAGATGGGCATCACATCAACGCCTGTCATCGACCGCAGCCGCGGGTCAAACGGAGCAATCTACCTCGTCGCGATGTCCAAGAACGGGAGCGCCTATCATCAGCGCCTGCACGCCCTTGACCTCGCAACCGGTGGAGAGTTATTCAACGGTCCGCAAGAAATCACGGCACAATTTGCCGGCACCGGAGACAACAGCAACGGCGCCAATGTGGTCTTTGATCCTTCGCAATACAAGGAACGCATGGGCCTGTTGTTGATGAATGGGACCCTCTACACCGCATGGGCCTCGCATTGCGACTTCACGCCATACACCGGTTGGGTCATGGCGCACAGCGCAGATACACTGGCGACAACCGCCGTGCTGAATGTCGTGCCGAACGGCAGTGCGGGAGCGTTCTGGTCCTCGGGAGGCGGAATCGCCGCTGATCCGCAGGGCAACATTTACTTGCTTGTTGGCAATGGCGACTTCGGCACAAGCCTGAACGCGAACGGCTTCCCTGCCAACGGAAACTATGGCAACGCCGCCATCAAACTCTCAACCGCAGGCGGCGGGCTGGCTGTAGCTGACTACTTTGAAATGTCCAACGGAGTCAGCGAAAGTGCTGCTGACACGGACCTGGGATCAGGTGGCGCCATGGTATTGCCTGATTTCACCGACAGCACTGGAGCAACTCGCCACCTGGTACTTGGCGCGGGAAAAGACGCGAATATCTACGTCCTCGATCGTGACAAGATGGGCAAGTTCAACTCCAGCACCAACAACATCTATCAACAGCTTTCCGGCGCGTTGAGTGGAGGTGTGTGGGCGGTGCCGGCATACTTCAACAACCGTGTTTACTACGGGCCGGTGGGGAATTTCCTCAAGGCCTACACCGTGAGCAGTGCGCGGCTTACTTCGTCCTCTACGCAGACCAACAATAGCTTCGGCTACCCCGGCACCAGTCCGAGCGTGTCGGCCAATGGCACAAGCAATGGAATTGTGTGGGCCGTGGAAAACACAGGTGCAACTCTCCACGCCTATGATGCCACCACTCTTAACGAGCTCTACAACAGCAATCAAGCGGCGAACAGTCGCGATCACTTCGGGAGCGGCAACAAGTTCATCACCCCAACGATTGTGAATGGGAAAGTATTCGTAGGAACTCAAAACAGCGTGGCGGTGTTTGGATTATTGCAGTAATTGAGATGAAGTAAGCAATATGAGTTGCAGTGGCGGGCGAGTCGCCCGCCACAGTTCTTTGTTTTTAAGCAGCTCGAACTTTCTTGATTTTTCTCCCTACCTGCAAGGCGATCGGCTGTTGAAGGTCAATCTGCGCGGCAGGATCAGTGCTGCCTTCACCATTCACTTTCACGGCTTTTTGTTTCACCTTGCGGACAGCATCACTCACAGAATCCGCCAGTCCCACCCGCGCCAGCAGTTTGTCCAGACGCATTTTGCTTTCTTCGACGGTGACCTCTTCCACATCGTCTGGCACTTCGTTCTTCTGAAACTGTTTCGCCCAATCTTCTTTGGCTTTGTTTGCAGCATCCGCTGAATGGAAGTCGGTCACAATCCGCCGCGCCAAATCCTTTTTGGCCTCCATCGGATGCGAGTCGCGCTTCATCTTCTCGATATCACCCACCTGAACATCGGTCACCAGTTCGTAGTAACGCCACATCAATCCATCGGAAATTGACATCACTTTGCCGTACATATCGAGCGGCGCGTCCAGGATCCCGATCACATTCCCCAGCGACTTCGACATCTTCTGCACGCCGTCGAGCCCTTCGAGAATCGGCATGGTGAGCACGACTTGCGATTCCTGACCATCGATGCGCTGCAACTCACGGCCTATCTGAAGGTTAAATTTCTGGTCGGTGCCGCCGAGCTCAACATCGGCCTGCAGCATAACTGAGTCATATCCCTGCGCCAGCGGATAGAGCAACTCGTGCATAGCGATGGGCTTTTCTTCTTTAAAGCGTTTGTGAAAGTCCTCGCGTTCCAGCATCTGCGAGACAGTGAACTTGGCCGCTAGCTTTATCCAGTCTGCCGACTTCAGCTTGTCAAACCACTCGCTATTGAATCGCACTTCAGTTTTGCTCTCATCCAGAATTTTGTGAACCTGCGCCAGGTAAGTCTTGGCATTGCGCATAATGTCTTCCGTGCTCAGCGGAGGGCGCGTGGCCGATCGCCCGGTAGGGTCGCCGATCATCCCGGTGAAATCGCCGATCAGAAAAATAACGGTGTGACCGAGGTCCTGAAAATGCTTCAGCTTGCGCAGAAGAACGGTATGGCCAAGATGCAGGTCCGGCGCGGTAGGGTCGAAACCCGCCTTTACCCGCAGCGGCTTGCCGGAAGCGCGAGATTTCACCAGCTTCGCGCGCAGTTCGGACTCCTTAATAATCTCGGCGGAGCCTTTCTTGAGGTAAGTCAGTTGTTCGTCAACGGGAGCGAACGTAGGCATAAGTGAATGATTATAGCGGGGAGATTCACGTACGGACGCCCTCGTCCGCCAGTTAAGCAGAGCCTAGCAATTTACGGCCTGTAATTTTGAACTCTCCCGAAAGCACCAGATTGATGGCCTCGGAGTAAGCAATATGTTCCTGCTCCAAAATCCGTGCCGACAAGGAATGCTCATCATCTGAATCGAGCACGGGCACCATCTTTTGCAAAATGATCGCACCGTGATCGAGCTCCTCATCCACAAAATGCACAGTGCAACCTGAAACTTTTACCCCGTAGGCAAAGGCCTGCTGCTGAGCTTCCAACCCAGGAAAAGACGGCAATAGCGATGGATGAATATTTAAAATTTTCTGCGGGAACTGCTGCACAAACCAGGGCGAGAGCAACCGCATGTACCCGGCCAGGCAAACCAAATCAACTTTGTGCTGTTTCAACGCAGCCACGACTTCGCGATCATGCTCTTCCCGTCCCTTACCTTTGGACGGAATCGCCAAAGCGGTCAGCCCCAGACGGCGGGCGGTTGCCAAGCCGCCTGCATCAGTTTTATTGGAGATGACTACAGCAATCCGTGCATCGGAGATTTTCCCCGCAGCCACATTTTTGGCAATGGCTTCAAAGTTTGATCCGCGTCCGGAGAGCAGGATGCCGAGGTTCTTCATGGGAGTTCCAGAATTTTCTGCGCAAGATCGGCCCGTGCAACAGAAATTTGGTTTCCGGATTTGAGGTTTTTCACCGCAAACGAGCCCGACTTGGCTTCGTTTTCGCCAACGATCAAGATGTAACGCGCGCCGAGTTTGTCCGCGGTCTCAAAAGATTTTTTAAGCCGGAAAGATTCGTCTCCCAACTCGACTGGACCGGCAGCTGCAAGTTTTTCCTGCTGACGTAGCTCGCGAGCCAGCTTCGCCGCTTCTGCGTTCATTCCCACTCCGAGTGGAGCGATATAGACGATGGGTGCCTGTGCCGCGGCTTTGGCAGCGGCCTCTGCTTGCAGGGACATCACCAGCCGGTCTTCGCCAATGGCAAAACCAATCCCCGGAGCAGCAGGCCCACCGAGAGCTTCCGACAACCGTCGTAGCGGCCGCCGCCAAGAATCGCGTTCTGCGCGCCCAAGCTCGCCATGAGTAAATTCGAAAGCCGTGCGTGTGTAGTAATCGAGCCCGCGCACCAGACGGTCATTCAATGTGAACGGCACTCCAACCGCGTGAGAATGTCGCTGCACGGCATCGAAGTGTGTGCGGCAGCTTCGCTCAAGAACTGCGTGATGCGCGGCAACTTCTCGATGATTGGCTGGTCTTCAGGTACTTTGCAGTCGAAGACGCGCAGCGGGTTGGTCACGGCGCGGCGCTGACAGTCGGCGCACATATTGCACGTACAACCGGTTCCAGCGCATTGCGCAGGGCTTCGTTGAACGCAGCCCGATCATTGGCGCAGCCAACTGAATTGAGTTCCAGCGTCCATCCGGTAATTCCCAGACGGTCGAGCAAGGTCGCCAGCATCTCCAGCAATTTCGGCGTCGCGCGCCGGAGACTCGCTTCCCGCCGTCGCCGGGCCGATGACCTCCGCGCCAATCTGATAGAACTGCCGGTATCGTCCCTTCTGCGGACGCTCGCGGCGGAACTGCGGGCCGATGTAGTAGAGCTTGTTTAGACCACGGTCCCAAAGTTTGTGTTCGATGTAGGCGCGAACAACCCCGCGGTATTTTCCGGGCGCAGGGTTAGAGATTGGCCTTTGTCGCTCTCGGCGCGGCCCCGGTCTTCCCACGTGTACATCTCTTTCGAAACGATGTCAGTCTCTTCGCCGACGCCGCGCGCAAACAAGCTCCGTCGATTCGAAAATCGGCGTGCGAATTTCCTGGAAGTTGTAGGCGCGAAACACTTCGCGCACTGTCTCCTCCACAAAGTTCCACACCGCCGTTTCCGGCGGCAGCAGATCGCGCGTTCCTCGGACCGCTTTAATCATGAAAATCAGCTCTCAGCTTCTAGCTATCAGCTTTCAGCCAAAATACCCTGTCATCCCGAGCTGAAGTCGAGGGACTTAGTGTTTTTCACCGCTCCGCTAAATACGATTCTTTGTATCCCAAATAATTATTCGCATAGCGCATGATCGCTTCATGATCCTTCTCATTCAGCTTGCGGCTAAATTTCCCGGGAGACCCCATCCACAACGATCCCGGCTCGACAATCGTTTTCTCAGGAATCAATGTGCCCGCCGCGATAATCGAGCCAGCGCCAATCTTCGCGCCATTCAAAATGATGCAGCCCATGCCAATCAGGCAGCGGTCTTCAATCACGCATCCATGCAAAGTCACTGAATGTCCCACGGTGACATACTCGCCGAGATAAACACCATACTGCTCTTTCATCCCATGTAGTACGCTGCAGTCCTGAATGTTGGAATGCGCACCGATGCGGATCTCATGCACATCGCCGCGGACGACAGCGTTCATCCACACGCTGGCGTGTTCACCTAGAACAACGTCGCCTAAGATCTGTGCGGAGTCATCCACATAGCAGGATGCCGGAATCGTGGGTTTGATGCCTTTGTAGGAGCGGATCATTATTGTGTAGTGACGAAATTGAACATATCACGATCAGCTGCACAGACGCAGCCCAAGGCTTAAACCACCAAGAGCACGACGGACACGAAGACCTTACCACGATACTTCGTGGTCCTTCGTGTCCTTTGTGGTTGAATTTGTTCTTAGGCGCGGGATTGCGCGAGTTGCGGTTCGCTGGTCTTACCCAAATGCTCGCGAAGAATATTCAGCATCCGGCGTAGCGGCTCGGCCGCTCCCCAGAGCAGCTGATCGCCAACAGTAAATGCGCCCAAATACTCCGGCCCCATCTTCAATTTATGCACCCGCCCAATTGGTACAGTCAGCGTACCCGAAACCGCAGTCGGAGTCAGATCACGCAAAGTAGAAGCCTTATCATTCGGCACCAACTTCACCCACTCATTGGTGCTGGAAATAATCTGCTCGATCTCCGGCAGCGGAATATCTTTCTTCAGCTTGATGGTCAATCCCTGGCTATGGCAGCGCATGGTGCCCACGCGCACGCACAGGCCATCCATCACCACCGGAGGATTCAACCCCAGAATCTTATTGGCCTCAGCCATAGCCTTCCACTCTTCTTTGGTCTGGCCGCCGGGCATGTCTTTGTCAATCCACGCCAGCAGACTTCCGGCCAAAGGCGCGCCAAACTCGGCGGTCGGCAACGACGCCGAGCGCTGCGCATCGATCACCATGCGGTCCACTTCCAGCGCATTCTCCGAAGGAGACTTCCGCAGCGGATCAACCAGCAATCCCATCTGCTTCACCAGCTCCAGCATCTTAGCCGCGCCGCCACCGGATGCCGCCTGATAGGTCATCGATGAAACCCATTCGACCAGTCCAGCTTTCAGCAATCCCGCGCAGGCCATCAGCATCAGACTGACAGTGCAGTTGCCGCCGATATAGCTGCGAATTCCCTTCTCCAGCCCGCGCTCGATCACATCCGCGTTCACTGGATCAAGAATGATGATGGAATCATCTGCCATGCGCAGCGTGGACGCCGCATCAATCCAATATCCCTGCCATCCGCTTTTGCGCAGCGGGCCATAAACTTCGGTGGTGTAATCGCCGCCTTGGCAGCTGATCAAAACTTCACACTCAGCCAGCGCCTTGAGATCGCTGGCATTTTTTAGCGAAGCATTCCGCCCACCTTCCGGCGGAGCCTGTCCACCGGCATTGGAAGTGGAGAAAAACACACATTCCAGCCCGGCGAAGTCGCCCTCCTCGCGCATGCGCTGCATGAGGACGCTGCCCACCATACCTCTCCAACCGATAAATCCGACGCGTAGCATAGATATTTTTCCGACCTTAAGTTTACTAGAGGATTAGCCTTTGGCCGAGATGAAATCCGTGCATAAATCGG
Organism: uncultured Acidobacteriaceae bacterium; assembly: GCA_963792305.1. Lineage (GTDB taxonomy): Bacteria > Acidobacteriota > Terriglobia > Terriglobales > Acidobacteriaceae > CAWBXL01. The sequence goes on from CAWBXL010000019.1 coordinate 21,390, forward strand.
ATTAGAAAAACTGAAGTAAGCACCCTGAATAGAACCCTTTGCGTCCTCTGCGGCATTTCTCTGCGTCCTTTGCGTTTTAAGGTTTTTGTTTGGTCGGAGAAAAAATCAAAAGCTTGAACCGCAGAGGACGCAAAGATCGCGCAGAGATCGCAGAGAACAAAACTACCCAGGAGGCCAGCTTAACTTCCTGCCTCCGAGCAAGTGCACATGCATGTGAAAGACCGACTGTCCCGATCCCGGCCCCACATTCAGCACCGTGCGATAGCCATCCTCAATCTTGCGATCTTTGGCGATCTTCGCCGCAGCCAAGTGGCAATAGCCTACAACTTCGGCATCTGCTTGTTCCGCCTCTTTTAGTCCACGAATATGTTTTTTAGGAACAACCAACACATGCGTCGGGGCCTTGGGATCAAGGTCCTCAAATGCATATGTATGCTCGTCCTCGTAAACCTTTTTGGACGGAATTTCGCCCTTAACAATTCGGCAAAATATGCAGTCGTTCATCAGAACCCCAATGTGTCGTCCGCCGAAGGCCCGTACGTCGCTGGAACCGGAATATTATTCAAACGCAGGTATACTCCCAACTGCGCCCGGTGATGCACTAGATGATTGAGATACATCTCACGGTAAGCCAGAAATCTCTGCCCATCAAAAATCGCTTTGCCCTGGAAACTGAGCTTCCAATTCTGCTTCCATGCGTCGTCAGTCGTCGCCGCCAAAGCTGCGCGTGCTTTTGCCGATCCGTCGTCAAAAGCTTTGACCAATTGTTCAGCAGATTCAAATGGCACTGGTGTAATGCTGCCTTTGGAAAAATCTAGCTCTGGAGTCGTCAGAATAGTCAGACCGAATCCCGCCAGCTGCGCCACATGCGGGGCCAGCTTTTTCATCGGCATGGACTTGGGATGAGGAACAAAATCTGGCTTATCAAATGGAACCCGTTGCAGGGTGGTGCGGGTGGCTTTGGCTTCGGCGTCGAACTCGGGTAACAGGAACTCGCTAATGGACATGCAATCCTCCGTAGAAAGTATAGATGGGAGTAGACAAGACTTTGATTCGCAAAGATCGCCCTGCATAAAAAATATCGTTTGCGATGAATAATTGTCGGCGCTCCGATGTGCAAGGGCCGACAAAATTTACTGATCACCATTGTACGGTTTCAGTTTCGCGATTGCTCCCAAGAACTCCCTTGCAAAAAAACTGCCCACAGGCGACGAGTACCGCCTAACTACGTGACAATTCTTGTCTTTCACACCCTCAAAAAACCATTCCGTGCCATCGAGAACAATCTCGTCTGGAGGTAGATTGACCTCTGCCGGCAAAGTCCAAAAACCAATATCAGCGAGACTATAAAATAACTCTCCTTCTTCTTCCGAAGTCAGCTTCCGTCGGGTTTTCTCTTGTTTTCCCCAATCATAGCCCCCTTGGCCCTCCCATTTGTATGTTAGTAATTCCGCAGTACCGTCAGGTTGGATATCGATACGAAGAAATATAGGTGAGGAAAACGTCGGCACCCAAAGGAATCTGTACCACTCGGTACCCGCCGAAACTGAATCTGGGCATAGAAGGGGCTGACCGATGTCGGTAAGTGGCTTTGAGTATAAGTGCGGACTTGCAATCGCCTGGTACACCTTGTAGTCGGATGCCTTCGGGGGCGCCAGTTCCATTGTCACAGTAAGCTCTTTCATCTCTCCCGCTGTGACAACAACTCCAGTTACGACCTTATCCTTGAAACCTGCAGACGCGGTATTCACCGAGTAGGAACCAGGTGGAACTTCCTTGAACAAAACTGCTCCATTAGGCGCTGGAAGTCCTATTCGGTCTAAACCCACTATGTGAACTTCGGGACTGAGAACGGAAGCGCCGTGATTGTCCACGACTGTGACCCGCAGCGAGGAATTCTGCTGCGTTAGGCAAGGTAAAGAGACGCAAACGAACCACAGTAATGCCAATAACCAGCGACCAGTGCGACACATATAAGTCTCCTTAGCTTTTGAGTCTCACCTCAAATCACCACTGCTTCTTTGTATTCCCCAAAAACACGGCGGAGTGTGTCGGAAATTTCACCGACTGTTGCCTGTGCTTCGACTGCGCCAAGAATGTGCGGCATCAGATTCTCACCAGAGCGGGCTGCTTCTTCGACTGACTTCAAGGATGCCTGCCAGGACGCTAAACTGCGCTTGGTTCGCAGTTCTCGCAACCGCTCAATCTGCTTCCTCTCCAGTGATTCATCAATCCGCTGAATCGGCACCGGCTTCTCTTCGTCAATCGTGAACCGGTTCACGCCCACCACGATGGCTTCCTTCCGGTCAATAGCCTGCTGATACTCGTAAGCCGCGTTCTGAATCTCCTGTTGAACATATCCCCGCTCGATCGCCCGCAGCATGCCACCCAAGGCATCAATCTTTTCTAGATATTCTTTAGCGCGCTTTTCTATCTCATTGGTCAAATCCTCAACGTAATAAGATCCCGCCAAAGGATCGATGGTCTGTGGTACTCCTGATTCAAAAGCAGCAATCTGCTGGGTACGCAAGGCAATCCGCGCCGCCTGCTCCGTGGGCAAAGCTAGAGCTTCATCGTAGGAATTAGTGTGCAGTGATTGCGTCCCGCCCAACACCGCAGCCAACGCCTGCAAGGCTGTCCGCGCAATATTGTTTTCCGGCTGCTGCGCAGTAAGCGTAGAGCCGGCGGTCTGCGTATGGAAACGCAGCATCCACGACCTCGGATTTTTCGCTTTGAAATGTTCGCGCATGATGTGTGCCCACATCCGGCGCGCCGCACGGAACTTAGCTACTTCTTCAAGAAAATTGTTATGTGCGTTAAAGAAGAACGAAAGCCGCGGAGCAAACTTGTCTACATCGAGCCCGGCATTAATAGCCGCCTGCACGTAAGCCATGCCATTGCCCAAAGTGAACGCAACTTCCTGCACCGCGGTCGAACCAGCTTCCCGCATGTGATAGCCGGAAATCGAAATCGTATTCCATTCAGGGACATTCTCACTTGTCCATGCAAACAGGTCTGTGATAATGCGCATGGCATGCGCAATCGGATAAATATACGTGCCGCGCGCGATGTACTCTTTGAGCACATCATTCTGCACCGTGCCATTGATCTGGCGTATGTCTGCGCCCTGCCGCCGAGCTACGGCCACATAAAGCGCCAACAAAATTGAAGCCGTGGCATTGATGGTCATCGAGGTTGAAATCTTTGTTAGCTCGATGCCATCGAACAACCGCTCCATATCCTCGATAGAGTCAATCGCTACGCCGACTTTGCCAACTTCACCCACCGCTAGCGCATGATCGGAATCGAGGCCAATTTGTGTCGGCAAATCAAAGGCAACAGAAAGCCCTGTGGTTCCATTGGCCAGCAAATATTTGTACCGTTTGTTGGATTCTTCAGCATCGCCCATGCCGGCATATTGCCGCATGGTCCAAAGCCGCCCGCGGTACATCGTCGGCTGAATGCCGCGTGTAAACGGATACTCGCCGGGATAGCCAACCTGCCGGTCGTAATCCCAGCCTTCTAAATCGCCTGCGATGTAAAGAGGGCGAACCGGAATGTGTGAAGAAGTCTCGGGATCAGCCGCATCGCTTTTAGGTTTGTCGCTCATTAAAGACTCGAGGAGAACTTTACCTTTTCCTTCCCGCCCGCCAAAACGAACTCAGGCCAAACCAAAGAAACATTAACGTAACCCCAGCGGCCAACCATACCTTGCCAGGTCCCACCATTCCGGTCTGGTATTGATGGTATTCCCGGCGCAAAGCGAGCCCGGCAATCGACGCTATGCACAGGAAAACAAAGCCCGTAACTTGAAGCCACAATAGATGTAAAATCCGCCCTACATTTAATGCTGTACTCCGCCCTGCCTGCAAAAGCGCGCTCACAGTACGTGTACGCCCGGCTTGCTGCATCACAATGCGGCCCAGAATGCTTAACTTGCGGACTGTGGATACCGTCGTCATTTCAGTTGATGATTTTACCAACGTTAGGCGCTAGAATAGTTATGTAAGGGGGATCCGTGGACCAGCAACTGAAGCAGTTGATGAAAGAACTGGGTGATGCCATCAATGAGTCGTTAGCCGACTCAGACTCCATCGCCGAAGTTGTCTCACGGATCAAAGAAGGTGGCTACGATATTTTCCTGGTGCTTGAAGCCACAATCGGAGTGAGCAAGCCGGGCGAAAAAACTACGGACAAGACTTCCCTGGTAACCACCTTAAGCAGCAACCCCGAACTAAAAGTAAGCGATCAGGATTTGAAGTTCCTGAAATCGCTGCGCATCAAGGTAGAAGACGACGCAGCGTAAGTAAAACATTCCCTGGGAGCTTTCTCAGGAAAAATATTTATGGCCTACTGGGCCCGCAATTCTTAAAAGGCCATTTTCTAAGAACTAGCCGGGATTTGAGTGCGCGTCTGCACTCGTGAAACGTTTTTCGTCATTTTTTCACTATTGATTCATGCGATAGGTGGGCCGAACTCGCCTGCAATTGCGCGTATCCCCTTGAGGTGCGTATGCCAACCGATACCAGCATTCCCCTACTGAACCTACAAGTAGATTCCGGCAATGTTCTAGCACCCGATGAGCTGGACCGCGTCACCCGCCAACTTTATCGCGACCTCTCTGACCTGAACGTCGAATCAGTCGAATTCCCGCATAGCAGCAATGTTCCAGCCGGTGCGAAAAGCGCAGAGGCGGTTGCATTCGGCTCATTGGCAGTGGCGGTCTTACCAGTTGCCATCCCGAAGGTGATTGAGTTCTTGCGCGACTGGTTGATGCGCGGGGAAAACCGTACCCTCAAGTTGAAGCTACAGGTAGGCGGAAATTCGGCAGAGATTGAATACAATCCCTCAACCGTCGCTGCCAATGATATTGAGTTAATGGTGGGAAAGCTGACAGGTGTGTTAGGCAAACCGGCCAACAGCTAAACAGAATGTTGTGCTGAGGACACAATTTTCAAGATGACCGCGGGGTTTCCATATGGGCCGAAAACTCGCAATCGTAATCGGGAACACCAACTACAAGGATCCTCACTTCAGCACTCTGTCCACACCCTCTGAAAATGTAATGCACTCGCCGGCCTGCTAAAAGATCCTTCCATCGGCGGCTTCGACGTCATCGAAACACTCATCAATGAAGAAGAAAGCTTGGTATCGCGCACCGTAGAGAAATTCTTCGCGGGAAAATTGCGTGAGGACCTTCTCCTGTTTTACTTCTCCGGCCATGGCATGCTCGATGCAGGAGGCCAACTCTACCTCGCGCTCAAAGACACCGACTTTGATGCCCCTCGCTCATCCTCTCTGTCGGCAGAATTTGTGCGTGGAGCTATGGACCGCACTCGCTCACAGCGCGTTGTGTTGATCCTCGACTGCTGTCACAGCGGGGCTTTCGCGAGCGGACAAAAAGGTGTGCACGGCGAATCTGCCGGGACAATAAGGGCCTTCGAACCTGAAAGCGGCTTCGGGCGCTGGGTGCTGACCGCGACCGATGCGACCCAATATGCCTCGGAAGGCAAAGATCTGGTCGGGCCCGGGAACACAACTCCACGAACATCTGTTTTTACCCGCTATCTGGTGCAGGGCCTTCAAGAAGGCGCCGCCGACCTCGATCAGGATGGACGCATCAGCGTACGTGACTTGAACGATTACGTGTATGAGCAGATAAAGAAACAACAGTTGAAGCAAACTCCCACCTTCTGGGCGTACAAAGAGCAGGGCAATCTATTCATCGCCAAGAATCCGCGTAACCCGCAGCCGGTATTGTCCAGTGAATTATTGGATGCCATCCAAAGCTCCATTTCAATATACGGCTCGGAGCAGTCGACGAGCTCGCACGCCTCGCTGACAGTGCGGATCAGGGAGTTGCCCAACAGGCGAGAAATGCCTTGACGAAACTAATCGCAGACGATAGCCGCAAGGTATCAAAGGCCGCCGCCAAAGCTATGGGACGATGACTCCTCCGATCGCTTTCTCAAAGATCGCTTTGCGAACCTGGCCCTGCCGCAAAATTTGCCTCCTGCGCCGGATGAGTGGCGGGACAAGGTCAGAAAGACATTCCGCCGTTGAGGCTGAGTACCAAACAATCATTTCAGGCAGCACATGCAAGAATTCAGCAGATTCTCGCGCGAACCGGGTCGGCCATCCAGGAACACAAAACTTTGGTTTTCCGCATAGAAATTTCACTAGTGGCTTTGCTGGTAGCTGCGGCCACATGGCGTTATGCGCCTAACTATCTGGGAGCTGCTCATCCCGCCACTCAAACCGCGTCCGTAACCAAACCTGCGGACAACCCGGCAACAGCAACCCCAGCCGCCTCTACACCACCAATTTCGAATCCAGCTGAGATAGCGCAGCCTTCTGCCACCACTCCGTCGGTTGTTCCCCAAGCAGTTGCCCCTCCAGCCGCTCCCTTACAGGTTTCCGAATTGGTAATGAAGACTTATCTGATCCGGGGTGCGAAGCCGACCGACCCTCCGGCGGCCCAAAAGCTCACATGGAAGGACAGGTGGTCCTTCAAGCTCTGATTGATAAAGACGGATCAGTCCAGGTGGTCACTCCGCTAAATGGCAGACCGATATTGGCCGCTGCAGCTATCAACGCTGTGCAAAATTGGCGCTATCGCCCTTACCCGGATGAAACCAATCCAATCCCTGGTCGCAACCCGAATTACGGTTGACTTCCACTTCACGAAACCGACTGCCGCCGCGCAATATGCAATTTCATTGTCTACCAAAATTACGCCCTACCTCGGAGATACTGTACTGCCATCCAACACCAAAATCTTTACTAAGCATGATGGCGGGGTTTCCGCGCCGCAAAGAATTTCCGGCACGTTGCCGAAATATACAAAACAGGCTTTAAAAAACGGACTGGAAGGCCTGGTGATTGTTCAAATCCTGGTGAAACCAGACGGCACAGTAGGACCTGTAAAACTGCTCGAAGTCATCGATACCGGGTTAAATCAATCCACGCTAACAACGTTACGCACCTGGAGATTTAACCCCAGCGTAAAAAATGGCAAACCAGTGCCAGTTTGGGCGGATGTCATCATTAACTTTGTTTTGCCCGTCTCACAGTCGTAGCCTCCGACCGTCACTTTCCGGTGTGCTAGTATCGCTTGCTTAGCCGTAAAAGGAGGCCTTGTCCACAGTGTCTCCTTAGCCGCAAAATTGCATCTCAACCGAAGGCCATGAAAGATACTCTGGGAGTCCTACTTGGCTGGAGGAGCCGGTGAGAGACTGTATCCCCTCACCCGTGACCGCGCGAAGCCGGCCGTTACCTTCGGCGGCATCTACCGCATCATCGACATCACGCTTTCCAACTGCATCAACTCCGACCTGCGCCGCGTCTACATCCTGACGCAGTACAAGGCACTTATCGCTGAACCGCCACATCCGCGAAGGATGGAACAATTCGTGGCGCGCGAGATGGGCGAGTTCATCGAGTTCTTCCGCCCATGAAGCGCGTGAGCGAGAACTGGTATCATGGGCACAGCCGACGCGGTTTACCAGAACATCTATTCCATCGGCTCTGAACAGCCGAAGCACGTGCTGATTCTCTCCGGCGACCACATCTACAAAATGAATTACGGCCTGATGCTGCAGCAGCATCAGGACTCCGGCGCCGACGTCACCCTGGCGACAATCCAAATTGATCCCGACGAAACTCCGCGTTTCGGCGTGGTGGATGTTGACCGCGACAGCGTGTAGATCGGGCTTCCAGGAAAAGCCGAAGACCACCGACTTGCGTTCGCCCTACAATCCAGAAAAGGTCTCCGGCTCAATGGGCGTCTATCTTTTCAACACCGATGTGCTGATTCCCGCGCTGCTTAAAGGACGCCGAGGACCCGAACTCCACCCACGATTTCGGCAAAGACATCCTGCCGCAGCATGGTGGATGACTACCGCGTCTATGCCTACAATTTCATGGACGAGAACAAAAAGGAAGCGCTGTACTGGCGCGACGTGGGAACGCTTGAGGCCTACTACGAAGCCAACATGGACATCGTGTCGGTGTCGCCGGTATTCAATCTGTACGACGACGAGTGGCCCATCCGCACTTACCAGCGGCAATATCCGCCGGCCAAGTTTGTCTTCGGCGAGCCCGGGCGCACGGGTGCGGCCATCGATTCGATCGTATCGTCGGGCTGCATCGTCTCCGGCAGCATGGTGAAGGCAGCGTGCTGTCGCCAGACGTGCGCGTGAACTCGTACAGCGAAATGGATGCCAGCATCATGTTTTCGCACGTCAATATCGGCCGTCACTGCAAAATCCGCAAGGCCATCATCGATCGCGACGTACATATCCCCGAGGGCACAACCATCGGATACGATGCTGGAGCGGATCGTCAGCGATATTTTGTGACTGAAACCGGCATCACTGTCGTAACCCGCGATTATTCGTTGTTTGAAAATCCGGTTACAGTCGATTACTTCACATCCGAGTAAGCCATGATTGCAACAAAATCTTCGCCTCTGCGTTGTATATCCGACTGAATGTCGTACATTCAATCCATCGCAGTTGAGTCGTAAGTTTCCAGCATCTACGTTTTACTCCGCTAGGAAATTACGCAGGTTAAATGCAACCGTTGCAACAGTTATTTGCACCACCGCGTCCACGCAACGGGCCTTTCATCTTTCCCCATCGCCATCTCAAAATCTTTGATTTTTCAGTTAGAGCATAAATTTTCTTGACTTCCACAAACAAGAGTAGTAATAAAACAAACAAATGTAGTAGAACTCAAATGAGCACACGCAAACTTACAAAACTCGAGATGCAAATCATGGAAGCGCTGTGGGACCGTGGCTCCCTGTCAATCCGGGAGATTCAGGAAGCTTTTCCGGAACGCGACCGCCCTGCCTACACCACAATTCAAACCACTATTTACCGGATGGAGCAGAAGAAAGTGCTGCGCCGGGTACGCAAGATCAGCAACGCGCACATCTTTGAAGCGGTCGTTTCGCGCCACGCAGCCCAGCGCTGCCTGATCGACGACCTGCTCGGTCTTTTCGGTGGCCGCACTCAACCGGTCATGGCGCACCTAATCGAATCCGGCCGCCTGACGCTAGAAGACGTGCGTGAAGCTGAAAAAGCTCTGCGCAAGCTGGAGAAGGAGTAGTCCATGAACCTTTCAGCAACATGGTCTTGGCTGGCCCCATTTGCCAATCATCTTTGGCAATCGACACTCTTTGCCGGGATAGCTGGAGTGCTAACACTGGCGCTAAGCAGGAATCACGCCCAGATTCGTTATTGGATGTGGCTCACGGCGTCTATGAAGTTTTTGTTGCCGTTTTCTCTGTTGGTTACAATCGGCAACTACTTGACGCCGTCACGGCCTGTTCCAGCGCGAACTTTCTCTTACGTCATGTTGCAGGTGGGCCAACCCTTTCCCGTAAATGTTGCGGTCCCTCTTCCCCGAGCCAGTTCTTTCGCCATTCTGCCAGTAGGCGTATTCGCGTTCTGGATACTCGGTTTCGCCACTGTGTTGCTTTACTGGTGGATGCGCTGGCGGCGGGTCAACGCCACACAAATGGCGTTTCCAATTGAATCTGGACGTGAACTACAGATCCTCCGCCGCGTTGAGCAGACCATGGCGATCAAACCGCCGGTGCGATTGTTGATTTCTAAATCCACTCTCGAACCCGGCATCATCGGAATCTTCCGTCCTCAGATGCTGATGCCAGCGGGGATATCCGAACGCCTCACTGATGCCCAACTCGAAGCAATTTTTGCGCACGAACTCTACCACGTTCACCGCCGCGACAACCTCGCTGCCGCCGCGCACATGTTGGTGCAGTCCATCTTCTGGTTTCATCCCCTGGTGTGGTGGCTCGGTGCGCGTCTCGTGGAAGAGCGCGAGCGAGCTTGCGATGAAGAGGTCATACGCCTGGGCAGCGAACCGCAGGCGTATGCCGAGAGCATTCTCAAGGTTTGCGAGTTCTACGTAGAATCGCCGCTCTTTTGCGCGGCGGGAGTTACCGGATCGAATCTCAAACGAAGAATCGAGGCTATTATGAATCACCGCATCTCAAAACCGCTTGGCCTTGCAAAGAAGTTACTGCTGACCGCCGCCGGACTGGCCGCCGTTGCAGGACCTGTTGTTGTAGGACTTCTCAATCCGGCGCGGAGTCACGCTGAAAACCAGACTACCGGTTCAAACTCGACTGCCTTCGAATCGGTTTCCATTGTGCGCAGCAAGTTTGCTGACTCGACCAGGCCGGTGCCGCTACCAAAATTCTTCATCAGCACGGACAGTGGCAAAGTCCAGTTCACTGGCATGACGGTGAAGGAATTGATCAAGTATGCATACAACGTGAACGACTCACAGATCACCGGAGGAGATGAATGGATCTCGGCGCGAAGGTACGACATCGATGCCAAGGCCCCGGGCGGAAATCATCTGAATTTCAACCAAATCAGGATGGATGTCCAAAAAATGCTTGCTGATAGATTCAAGCTCACGCTACGCAGCGAGATCAAAGAGCTGACAATCTACGACCTTGTCGCTGATAAAGATGGATCAAAGCTCACGGAAGTTCACCCCGGCAATATGATTCAGACCCGATTGAAGATCAGCCCTCCGGGCCACCTCGAAGCGACGCAGATCAGCATGCCCAATTTCGCACGTCAGCTTTCCCACGACGTCGGGCATGAGGTATACAACAAGACGGGCTTGGAAGGGATATACACTTTTACGCTTGACTGGCAAGCCGACTCGCCGGACGTCGCAAATGCTCTCTCGGCTGCGCTACAACAAGAACTCGGCCTATCGCTCGAGAGCAAGACCGGTCCTGTAGAGATGATCGCCATCGATCACGCGCAAGAAGTAACTCCAGACGGACAGTAGTTAAGCTGGGGGACCGTGAATTGCGGTCCTCCTCCGCCTTTCGAGCGATGCATTAGCTTGATCTAATATTTCAACTCCACAAAACTAAATAAGATTCGTTCACTTTGTTGTGGCCGATTCCAGCGCGCGGAGTACCGTGTCCGGTTTGTAAGAATATTTCTGACGAGGCGGTCGAGCACTTCGGCAACTTTCGTTTTGTACGCTGCCCGGAGTGCACTCTCGAATTCTGCGATCCTCTGAAATATGACCGAGAGAGCTACGACCGCGCCTACAAAGGCACCGACGCGAACTTTTATGTCCCGGCATCGTCGTGGCTCTCACAAGCCCGGAACAATCTGCCGGAATCGAAGTGGATGTTGTTCTCTGCCCAGCAGAATGCTTTGAAATGGATTGAATCGAACTTCCCCTTCGCCTCCATCCTCGACATCGGCTGCGGCTCAGGATGGTTTTTGGCACATGCCCGGCAAATGGGGTTCCGAGTGAAGGGAGTGGAAGTCGGGTCACTGCCAGTTCAGCTTCTACAACAAAAAGGGTTCGAAGTAGAGTGCGGCTCGCTCGAAGCAATTCCTACCGAGTGGAAACCAGATGTGATCACGCTGTTTGAAGTTTTAGAACATCTCCCCGATCCTGCCGAATTTTTGACAAGTATCCGGCAGCGTTTTCAAAACTCAATTTTCATTCTGAGTGTGCCAAGTCCGAAGCGCTGGACAAAGGGTGGAACCCACAGGGACGCCGCCGATTATCCCCCGAACCATCTCACACGCTGGAACACAGAGAGTTTGCAGCGGGCGTTATCGCACGCTGGGTACTCCAAAGTGGAAGTCACATACCCCAAGCCGTCTTCTTTAGAAACAGCCTCAGTCTCTGTCCGCGGGCTGCTGAAATCGTGGTTCGGAGAAATGCCCGACGCCCTCCCTGACGCAATCGGCGATTCAAAACTCCGGCCGCTACAGAAAGAAATCGCCATGCGCAAACTGAAATGCCTTCCCGGCTTTTTCTTCTCCAATGCTTTCCACTTCGCAGGCTGGTCGGGAATTTCCATGCTGGGAATCGCTCAACCCTGACTCTCAAGATTTTTCTCCGCGTACTCTGCGACTTCTCAGCGCCCTCGGCGTTTTAAGATTTTTCTCAAACACAAACCGAAACCTTTAACCGCAGAGAACGCTGAGAACACGCAGAGATCGCAGAGAAAAAATGCCTCTATCCCCCTGCTACAATTCCCTGCTTTGTCTAAACAGAACTTTTGGCCCCGCAACAGCGTACTTACTGCTGTGGAGTTAAGTCCGGATTGGTCGAAGTAAGAAGTTTTCCGGGCTGAAAAACCAGGAGTTCCGGGGAGTGCGGGTTGGAAGACGTCCAAGTCGCCGCTATGCTGGTCCGTCGCTGTGTTGCCGGCGATGCTGCGGCTTGGGAAGAGATCGTGCGCAAGTATCACCGGCGGATTTACAACATCTGCTATCGTTTCGCCGGTACTGCTGATGACGCGCAGGACCTCACACAGGAGGTCTTCATCAAGATGTACCGGACTTTGGGCTCCTACGATGTAGAACGCGGGGCATTCGTCACCTGGGTGACCACCATGACCCGCAATCTCCTAGTCGATCACTTCCGCAAAACCAAGCAGGACCGCATGACCGATTCGCTGGACGCGACCACGTCCGACCACGAAGACGCCATGACTCTTAGCGACAAAATCGAAGACAAAGCACAGCCCCCCGATGTCGGAGTGCAAAGCCGTGAGACCCGGGAAGCGGTTCACGCGGCCCTGCAGAAGCTGTCGCCGGACCTGCGGGAGGCGGTTATCCTACGGGATTTACAGGACTTAGACTATAAAGACATAGCCCAGGTTTTGAAGGTTCCGGAGGGGACGGTAAAGTCCAGAATCAACCGCGGTCGAGTGGAACTTGCAAGGCTGTTACAACGTACCTATAGGCAGGTGATGTGATGCCGAGAGAGACAAATAACGGTATGCAGTGCACGGAGTTCGATGCCCTGCTCAGCGATGCCCTGGAAGGCGTTTTAAAGGGGCCAAAGCTGAATGACTTTCAGTCACACGCCAAGACCTGCGAAGTCTGCGGGCCTTTGTTTGCGGATGCGCAAGCCGGACAGGACTGGCTGGCGAAGTTGGAGGATATCGAGCCTCCGACGGAGCTGGTCCGGAACATCCTGATTGCGACATCGGGACTCAGGCCATCGTGGTGGGAGCGGTTCCAATCGACCTTCCTCACCCCGATGGTGAACCTGGCGCGTCAGCCGCGCTTTGCGATGTCCTTTGGCATGGCGTTCTTCTCGCTCTCAGTGACCCTGAGCATCGCGGGCGTTCGCGTCGGCGACCTGGCCCACCTAGACCTGCGGCCTAGCGCGATCAAACGGACTTACTACCAGACCACGGCGAAAGTCGTGAAGTACTACGAAAACATTCGCGTCGTGTACGAAGTTGAATCGCGCGTACGCGAGTTCAAGAAAGCAACAACTCCGGCCGAACAGCCGGAACAGAAGAAAGAACGTAAGAACGACACCAGTGGACAACCCGATCAAAAGCAAGAACGCAACTACAGCCAGGGCGAGAAGCTCCGATACTAGCTTCGACCCCTGAGCTTCCACCTGTAGTGACGGAAACCACTAACAGGAGGTTCGTATGAACTGCGCCAACCATCCGGATATTGCGGCCGTGGCCTATTGCCGTACCTGCGGGAAACCGCTGTGTGCGAACTGCACCCGTTCGGTGCAAGGAGTGATTTACTGCGAGACTTGCCTGGCAGATCGTCTGCACGGCAATCAACCGCCGATTACACCGCCGCCTACCTCCGCAGGATTTGTTGGCACGCCGGGAGCGATACCTTCCAGCAATGCCCCGAATCCGGCGCTGGCCGGATTGCTCTCAGTATTCCCCGGAGTGGGATCCGTGTATGCAGGCCAATATGCGAAGGGCCTTGCCTACATGGGAATTTTTATTCTCCTGATCGTGGCTGTGATCCACGTCCATTGGATCTTTGGCATAGTTCTGGGTTTCTTCGTCCTCTACCAGTTCATCGACGCGATCCAGACGGCGAAGGCAGTACAAGTCGGACAGCCCGCGCCTGATCCACTCGGCATGGGACAAATCTTCAGCCCGGGCCAGAAAGTTGACAGCAGCAAGATTCCGTTGGGCGCGGTCATCCTGATTGCTCTTGGCGTTGTATTTTTGTTGTCGACCAGCCTCGACTTCGATATCGGAGATTTCTTTCCTCTGATCCTGATCGCACTGGGCCTATGGCTCGCGGCTACGCGTATGGGCCTCACAGGCAGAAGTGTTCCGGCGACGCAGAATCCCAGGGCATTTATGGGCTCCGCAGTTCTGGTCACTTTAGGAATAATATTTTTGGTCCAGAATATGCACGGCCCTGGTTTTCATAGGACTTGGCCGATTCTGCTTTTGGTCATTGGCGTAATCCAGTTGCTCGGATCCAATACACCCGCGCGTATGCAAGCGCCAATGCAGCCCCCTATGCCGCCAACCAGCGGCCCTGTAGAGGGCGAAGTTCAACCGCCGTCGAATGAGGTGCGTAATGGCTAGTCCAAATCCAATTCCGCCACCACCAATTCCACCGTACCGGCCCCAGCGTTCCATTTCAGGGCCGCTGATTCTCATCACGGTTGGACTCATATTCCTGCTGGCAACCATGCATGTGCTCAGTCTGCATAATGTCTGGTTGTGGTTTGGACACTACTGGCCGGTGCTGCTGTGGCTGATTCCCCTTGGCGCCGCCTGCGTCGTCCTCGATCGTGCGGGCAGCGTCTGTCTGTGGATCGGCGCCCTGGCACGGGTGCCGGCATCAGCCGGCATCGAGCCCTCCTGCCTGAGAAATTCACCCGACTGCACCCGCGTCACGCGTCTCCGGTGACGGCCATCTGGACGCAAGCCAGTATCGTCGCACTGCTGGTCGTGGTCGGGCAGGCGGGTACCTCGGTGCGCGGCGCATATAACGTGCTGATTGAGATGATGGTGGTGGGCGCAATGCTGCCGTTCCTGCTGCTCTTCGGTGCGGCCATTAGGTTGTCACGGGGCGCGCCCGCCGTTGGGGAAGTGCGGATCCCCGGCGGGCGGGGGACAGTGGTCGCCATGGGGCTGCTCGGCCTGGCCACGACGCTCGCATCGATCACGCTCGCGTTCTTGCCCCCACCGGACGAACCGCAGCCCACGATGGCCGTGCTCAAGGTCGCCGGGGTGACCGCGGCACTGCTGCTCGCCGGTGCCGCGGTCTATGCCGCCGGCTGTGTGCGCTTGCGCCGGAGCGCAACCGCCAGACTTGCGCTACTGGCAGGCGGGGCGGGCCGGGGAGGCTAGGGAGACTGCGGTCGCACGCCGCGATTCCCCGGGCCGTCGGCCGCCGCATCACGCCCGTCGCGGGGCGGACTTGACGCCTCCCAGCCTGCGACTTCTGACGGAGGCGGCGGGCTGATTTCTCGGTCTATCATGGGCCAGTATCGAAGCGGAGCGTATCGTGCTGAGCTGGTTTGAGCGGCGGATCGATCCCTACCCCCGTGGCGCCCGGCGGGAATTCTCGCGCGGTCTGTTGCCCTTCCTGTGGCAATGTGCGGAAGGCCTGCGCCCGTACCTTCTGGTGATGACAATCCTCACCGGCCTCATCGGCGCCTTCGAAGCACTCCTGTTCTCGATGCTCGGCAAGCTGATCGACTGGCTGGGGCGCTCGGGCCCGGAGCACTTTCTCGCCGACCAGCGGGTGCACCTTTGGATCCTGGCTGCCATTCTGGCCGCCAGCCCTATCGTCATTGCGCTGGCGGCATGGATCAAGTATCAGGCGATCCATCCGGTTTTCCCCATGCGGCTGCGCTGGATCTTCCATGGCCAGATGCTCAACCAGAGCATGAGCTTCTTTTACGACGAGTTCGCCGGCCGGGTCGTCGGCGAAGGTGATGCAAACGG
>CAWBXL010000020.1:0-31522 GCA_963792305.1 uncultured Acidobacteriaceae bacterium
ACTCGCTGATGAAGCGAGCTGCAGAGGGGGCAGACCGGAGAAATGTATTGGTTTTCGGTTGGAACCAGTCTGACAAATGCTGGACGAGCATGTAGAAAATTGGCTGCCAGGGTATGCGGTGAAGGGTTTTCTTTATCGTCGCCGCACATATACGGCTCCCCAACATCTCTTTTTTGCCGATCGTCGATGGGATCGGAGAGAACCGATCGGCCACATTGATGATCTGGATCGTGTGGTACGCGCCCACTTCATCGATGAAATTCTCGTATTCCTGCCTGCTGACCGGGAACTGGTAAAGGAACTGATTATGCGCGCGCGTGAGGCGGGGATCAGTCTCCAAGTCGTTCCCGATTCTTATGATGGTCCAGGATTTGGTGCTCCTGTCGAATATCTCGGGCCCTTTCCTGCAATTCAAATCCACGAAAAACCGATGCCCATGCTCGCCCTTATCGTCAAGCGGTGTATCGATGTCGTCGGCTCATTTCTCGCGCTGATTGTGTGCGCTCCGATTTGTCTGCTGATTGCGTTAGTTATTCGTCTCGATTCTGCGGGGCCGACTTTTTATCGTTCTCCGCGTGTCGGAAGAAAAGGTCTGACCTTTACGTGCTACAAATTCCGCACGATGGTACAGAATGCCGACGAATTGCGAGAAAACCTGTTGGGTTTAAATGAGAGGACAGGACTGCTATTTAAAATCACTGCCGATCCGCGAATTACACGTGTGGGACGGTTTCTTAGAAAATATAGTTTGGATGAGCTGCCTCAGTTCTGGAATGTACTTTGCGGAGACATGAGCTTGGTGGGGCCGCGTCCGCCAGTTCCGGGAGAGTATCGCCAATATGAACTTGATCACCTCAAACGACTGCACGTCACCCCAGGAATCACTGGTTTGTGGCAGGTCGAAGCTCGTACTGATCCGTCGTTTGAAAATTACATCAATTTGGACGCGCAGTACGTTGACAACTGGAGCATGTGGCTTGATCTCAAGATCTTATTGAAGACAGTGACTGTGGTTTTTGCTGGAACTGGACGATAACGCACAACGAAACTTATGGCATGTACTGAACCGCAAACAGCACTTGCAGAGGTTCAAGCTTCTCCCGCTTCATCTTTAATAAGTGAAATTCCGGCTGCGAAACCCGGATTAAAGAAATGGTTGCCGATCCTGGCCCGATTCACATTCATCCAGGGAGTTGTGCAGCTACTTGGATTTGCAGCGGGAATTCTGATCGTGCGTCAACTTCCGAAACGTGAGTATGCGTTCTACACCATCGGAAACACCATGCTGGCAACAATTCTACTGTTGGCAGATAGTGGAATCAGCAGCGCTTTAAGCGCAATCGGCGGCCGTATTTGGCATGACAACAAGCGTTTGGGCAGTCTCATGAATACTGCGCTTCAGCTGAGGAGACAACTGGCCATCCTAACTGTGTTGTTCGTAGTTCCTATGCTGGTTTGGTTATTGCGTCAGAATGGCGCACATCTTGTGGAAACAGCACTCCTGGTCGTCGTGGTCTTGGCAGGATCGGGCTTGGAATTAATCACCAGGATTTATTCCGTCGCGCTACGGCTTAAGTCACAAATTCGACAAATTCAGAAACAGGCACTGGTTGCCGCCTGCATGAAATTGGCGGTGGTGGGGATAACAATTTTTGTTTTCTTCAATGCGACCATTGCCATTCTCTCTGTCGTAATCGGATATGCAACCCAATTCTGGATGTTGCGAAGATGGACGGACCAAAACATCGACAAGGATGCCCCGAAAGACGACGCAATGCGTTCTGAAATTGTTTCGGTCATACAAAAGCAGGCGCCGCACTCAATTTATTTTTGCTTACAGGGACAGATCACGGTCTGGCTCATAAGCATTTTTGGCAGCGCGGACAATGTGGCGAATGTCGGCGCGTTAGGACGATTGGCCGTGTTGTTCCTGATCGTTTCGTCAGTTTCGGTGGAAGTCATACTGCCTGCATTTTCCCGGATACAGTCCGCTCATCAACTACGTCGTCGTTTTTTCCAGATTGTGTCGGGTTATTTTGCGATATCCACTGTGTTGATGTGCGTCATCATCGCGTTTCCCAGACAAATCTTGTCGGTGCTCGGCAGTCAATATACCAACCTGCAATCCGAGGGCATCCTTATGGCGGCCAGCGCAATTGTTGCGGCCATTGGTGGCTTGCTGTGGACTGTAAATGCCTCGCGAGCCTGGATTGTGCCCCCGCACATTCTTATCCCATGCACGATTGTTCTTCAGGTTGTGCTTGTTTCAATTCTTGATCTCTCAACTGTGAGAGGTGTGTTGTTGTTCTCAATCTATTCGGGATTGCCGGGAATCGCTTTATCCATGTGGTGGGCTGTGAGACGGATGGGTGAATTGCCACTCACGAATCCTGCCTCGAATTTCGGCGTATGAAACTCTCAGTCATTATTCCGTCTTATCAACGCCCGCTCGATTTGAAGCGTTGCCTCACGGCTATTGAGGCGCAAACCAGGCCTGCGGATGAAGTCTTAGTCGTGGTGCGCGATGGAGACCTGGAGACTCTGGAACTCGTTTCTGCTCGTCGAGAAACCATGAAGGCGTTGGCGGCGATTCGAGTAGACACCCCAGGGTTAATCGCTGCTCTCAATCGCGGAATCGGATCTGCTACCGGCGACATTCTGGTATTTACTGATGATGATGCCGAAGCGCAACCGGACTGGCTCGAGCTCATAGAGACACGCTTTACTGAATCCGGAGTGGGAGCGGTCGGCGGCAGAGATTGGCTCCAATTCTCCCAAGAGATTCACAAATATCTCAGCCCCAAAGTAAAACACGTTGGAGTGTTGACTTGGAATGGAAAACTGCACGGCAACCATCATCGTCCGTTACGCGGCCACCGAAGAGAGGTAATGTTTCTCAAGGGTGTAAACATGGCGTTTCGCAGAGATGCATTAGGTACTTATCGAATCGATACTAACCTTCATGGATTGGGTTCTCAGGTTGGCTCGGAGATTGACCTTTGCGGACACGTGCGAAAAATGGGACTGAAAATTATTTTCGACGATCAAATCTTGGTGAAGCACTATTCCGCGCCCCGGCCGAAAGATGATGTCAGAACAGATCTCACTGGGCCAGTTTGGCGAGACGCCTGCTTCAATATCCATTATCTAATTGCGAAACACTTCAAAATTCACCGGTCGTTAGCTTATTTCTGTCATGGAAGATTAGTAGGCTCGCGCTATATGCCAGGTTTATTTGCTTCGTTGCGATGGAGTCTGAAACGCGATTGGTCTATCTGGAAGCGCCTATGGCAAATGAGCTCAGTTGCGTTTTCGGGTTTCCTCGCTGGCAGACGTATGAGAACTGCTGTCAATCGAAGGGTTCGTGATTTGCAACCATTTACTAGGCAAGATAGTACTGCGGCATAGCTCTATTTCAAGTCATGAAAATATTAGCATCTTCTTACGCATTTTCTCCCAGTGTCGGAGGAATCGAATCTGTAGCTTCGATGCTGGCCGACGAATTTGTTGCAGCAGGGCACGAACTAAAAGTTGTAACTCTGACATCCAGCGACAAAGAAACTAAATTGCCATATGAAGTAGTCAGGCAGCCCGGATCGATCGATCTCATCAAACTCATCGACTGGTCGGAAGTAGTTCTCCACGTGAATATTAGTTTGCACACAGGCTGGCCGCTTCTGTTCAAGAGGAAACCATGGGTTATCTCACACCATACCTGGGTTCCACGAAATGTTCGTGGGTTTATAAAACGCCGCTGCACATCAGGCGCCCATAACATTTCGATCAGTCAGGCAGTCGCGCAAAGTCTGGACGTGCCATCGGTAGTGATCCCTAACCCATATGACCAGGAATTATTTCAAGGACCCATTGACGACGTACGGGATCGAGATTTGATCTTTGTTGGAAGGCTCGTCAGTCAAAAAGGTGTGGATCGCGCATTAAAAGCTTTGAGTTTGCTGAAAAAAAATCAGTTCACCCCTAGTTTTACGGTGGTGGGTGCCGGACCTGAGGAACGCAAACTTCGGCAGCTGACACAAGAATTCGGACTTGAAGATCAAGTCAGCTTCGTGGGCATGAAGCGGGGTGCGGAGCTCGTGAGCGAGTTGACTCGACATCGAATCCTCGTGGTTCCGACCGTGATTGAAGAGCCTTTTGGGGTCGTTGCACTGGAAGGAATTGCTTGTGGCTGCGTGGTCATTGGTTCAAGCGGTGGTGGTTTGAAAGATGCAATCGGTCCATGCGGTGTGACATTTCCCAGCAATAGCGCATGGTCGTTGGCTGCGTGCCTGAGAGAGATGCTTATAGATCCAGAAAAACTAAAGGCATGCCGGGTATCCGCCAAGGCGCACCTGGCAGGTTTCGCGAAGCCATTAATTGCTCAGAAGTATTTGCATGTCATGCAGTGCGCGCTGAACTTAACTCGAGCGTCTATAGCAGCTTAAATCGACCAAATCATCCCATGTTGATATTCAGCCATCCGACGGGCAATGCGAACGTTCGCCAAGCGGCACGGGCGTTGGATGAAGCTGGATTACTTTCAGAATTTTGGACAACAGTATGTTGGCAACAAGCGCAGGCATTGAACCAGATGCTTCCTCCTTCAATGGTGCGTGAACTAACGCGTCGTAGTTTCGCGGACCTAAGGCCTGAGCAAATCCACACTGCTCCATGGCGGGAAATCGGGAGGCTCATCTCTCTTCGGCTTGGGTTTTCAAGTTTAAGTCGTCACGAATTCGGGACGTTTTCGGTTGACGCGGTATATCACGGTTTGGATCGTAGAGTGGCCCGAAGACTACGGAGTGGCAAAAATGTTTCTGCCGTTTATGCCTACGAGGATGGTGCACTGGCCACGTTCCGGGCGGCTCGACAGCTTGGAGTAAAGACAATTTATGAGTTGCCAATCGGGTACTGGAGAGTCCACCGCGAATTGTTAGAAGAAGAGGCAACACTCGAGCCTGAATGGGCGAACACTTTGCGCGGAAAATCTGACAGCGAAGAGAAGCATCATCGCAAAGATGAGGAACTCATGTTAGCGGACCAGATTATTGTCCCGAGTCAATTTGTGAGACGCACTCTATCAAAGGCCGGATCACTAAAAGCCAGGATTCACATAATTCCTTATGGGGCGCCGCCAGTCCATGCCACTGGGAAACATTCAACGATAGGCTCCAAAATAAGAATCATTTTTGTCGGCATGCTAAGTCAAAGAAAAGGCCTTGGCTACCTGCTCCACGCAATTGAAAAGTTGAGACCCTATGTGGAACTGACCATGATTGGAAAACGTGTTGGAGGGTGTCGGATTCTTGATGCCGCTTTGCGCGAGCATCGATGGATCCCGTCACTCTCGCATGACGGGGTGTTGCAAGAGATAAGCCGCCACGATGTCATGGTCTTCCCGTCGCTGTTTGAAGGGTTTGGACTTGTAGTGCTTGAAGCTATGTCGTGTGGTGTTCCTGTAATTGCAACTGCACAGGGCGGTGCCCCAGATTTTTTGGAAGATGGCGAAGATGGTTTTTTGGTACCGATCCGGAGCGCTGAAGCGATTGCAGAAAAACTAGAACTACTTATAGGTGACCGGGACCGACTTTTTGCTATGAGTCAGGCCGCGGTACGTAAAGCGGCGCAGCACTCGTGGGAAGGTTATCGTAAACGTCTCATACATACTGTCAAACAAGCGTTAGCTGAAGATGCGCTTTCTCCTCTAAGCACAAATTGGCCTCCGGAACTCCAGGCGTGTAATCCATGCTGACTCAAGTGTCCGTAGGCAAGGCCATGCCACATGCCCGGCTTCCCCTTCGTTATGAGGCTTTGCCATCTTTCGAAGACCAGCATGTCGTAGCATTACGCCGTTTGATCTGGCTCTATTTCTGGTTGTTAATTCTCGAGGGCGCACTAAGGAAATGGATCGCCCCATTCCTCAGCACTCCACTGCTGGTAGTACGAGATCCAGTCGTAATCTTGATCTACCTGCAAGCGATACGATGCAGACGATTTCCTATCAATGGGCCTATGTTGGGCTGTTTCTTTTTGCTTGTCGGCTTCGTTCTGTTGGCTTTGGTACAAATCATCACCGGGGTAGGCGGTGGGGTATTCGTCGCGATCTACGGCTTAAGAACAAATTTCTTGCACCTTCCGCTTATTTTCGTGATTCCGCAAGTCTTTTCTTATGAGGATGTTCTAAAACTCGGCAAATGGATATTGATTCTCGCTATTCCGATGACCGCGTTGATGGTGCTTCAATTTGAATCATCGGCCGGGAGTTGGATCAATGCCGCAACCCGCGCCGATGTGCAACAAATTGAATTTGCAATGGGCAAGGTTCGGCCGTCTGGCACATTCAGTTTTGCTACTGGAGCTGCTCACTTTTTTGTTTTAGCCACTGCATTTGTGGTTTATGCGCTCGCACAAAAACGCATTGTCTACCAGCGCTGGTTAGTGTGGGGCGCATTGGTGGGAGTGCTAATTGTGCAACCTGTGTCAGGTAGTCGATTGCTGGTGTTAGGTTGCGGTTTGGTGGTGGCGGCCACAATAGTATTCGGGATCATGAATTTGGGTCGTGCGCAAAAAATCTTAGGCGTACTTGTATTGGTAGTCGTCGTCTTTGGTGCACTATCGTTCACCAGTTTTTTCCGCGAGGCCACAGATGTGTTCATGACACGTTGGAATGATGCCAGCGATGCCGCGGGAGGAGTTCAGCAAGGCATTGTTTGGCGCTTCTTCGGCGGTTTCCTCGAGCCTTTTATGCTTGTGCCTGAGGCCGGACTCATTGGCAAAGGCATTGGTATGGGAACAAATGCGGCTTCTGCAATGATGACTGGCGCTCTGGTATTTCTTCTCGCGGAAGGAGAATGGGCGCGGGTGGTGCTGGAGGCAGGGCCTCTTTTAGGTTTTTCTTTTCTTCTTTATCGCGTATGGATTGCGGGAACTATTGGACTCCGGGCCTGGTCCTCCGCTAAACAAGGGCAGTTGCTTGCCTGGCTGCTTGCCTGGGATGCCTGTCGAAGTTTGGTGACGGAGCAAATCTCGCAACCTACAAATTTAGGTTTCATGGTGTTCGTCAGTGGTTTGTGTCTGGCCGCTTTGGCAGAGGATCGTTTCAGGAATAGGATCGCAACAGAAATGAGTGGAAGGCGTTCAGCACATCTCGGAACAGTTCACAATTATCCTCAACCATTTCGCGGCACGCCCATTCCAGTTGCCTAAAAGTTAGTCATTTGTATTTCCAATGAAAAGAGCGCTCATAATTGGAATTTCTGGACAAGATGGAGCTTACTTGTCCAAGTTGCTTCTGGACAAAGGCTATCAAGTCTATGGTGCTTCGCGAGATGCTGAAATAACCTCTTTCAAGGCCCTTTGCCGCTCGGGTTCCATGATAAAGTGCAGTTGTCTTCGATGTCTCTCACAGACTTTCGAGCATTCTGGAGTTTTGACGCGTATCAGCCCGGACGAAGTGTACAACCTGGCAGGGCAAAGTTCGGTAGGACTTCTCTTCCAGCAGCCGGTCGAGACCATCGAGAGTATTGCGGTCGGGACGTTGAATTTGCTTGAGGCCCTACGATTTCTGGCTCGGCCAATTCGCTTCTACAGCGCTGGATCTGTGGAATGTTTCGGCGATACACACGAGGTCATTGATGAAAGTTCCCCTTTGCGGCCAATCAGCCCCATGGCGTGGCTAAACAGCTGCATTTTGGGAAGTTGTTAACGACCGGCAAGCCATGGATTGTTCGCCTGTTCAGGATGTTTCCAACCACAATCACCCCTGAGGCCCGAACGCTTTGTGACGCGAAAAATTGTGGCCGCCGCTTGCCGGATTGCTCGTGGCAGCACAGAAACATTGTCCTTGGGCAACATCGAAATTTTGCGTGATTGGGGATGGGCGCCGGAATATGCGGTGGCAATGTGGCTGATGCTTCAGCGCGATGACCCTCAAGACTACGTAATTGGCACAGGGATGAGTTATACGCTTCGCGAGTTTGTCGAGCACACTTTCAAAAATCTGGGGCTTGATTATCGAAACCACATACAGATTCGATCTGAACTCCAACGGCCTTCCGAGATTTTCCAGTCAAGAGTCGATCCGTCGAAAGCTCGCATGGAACTAGGCTGGCAAGCCCAGTCAACTATGCCGGACGTAGTTCGGATGATGGTTGCCGATGAACTCGGATCTCCCACGGAATCTGAGCAGCCCGTAGTTGTGCCCGCTATTGCCTAAAGCAAATCCATTTTTCTGGTGAGATGTTGAAGATTCTATTGGTTGGCAATTATCTTACCGGACCGTCAGCACAGCATGCTCGGCTTTACTGGTCTGATGGAACAAGGGCTGAAAAATGCGGGCCACGACGTGCACACGTTATATCCACCGGTTGTTTTTGGAAAGGTTGGACAACGTATTCCCGCAGCAGGCAAGTGGCTCGGTTATATAGACAAATTGGCTCTCCTTCCGCCTCTCTTGAATAAAGCTGTTCACGAAGCTGATATTGTTCACATTTGCGATCATTCCAATGCAGTGTACGTGCCGGCAAAGCGGCAAACGCCGTTTGTGGTGACTTGTCACGATCTATTGGCCGTTCGCGGTGGGTTAGGAGAACAAACCGATTGTCCGGCAACACCCATGGGCTCGTTGTTACAACGCTGGATTTTGCGTGGGCTAGCGCGTGCTGATGGTCTGGCCTGCGATTCGACGGCAACGCTGAACTCGATGCAATCCGCCTACTTCCACCTAGGCAACAGCCCACCCAACTTCTCACCGATAGCTTTGAAGTACGATTACCACCCACTTTCGGAAGAGCAAAGCCAACAGGAGTTGAGAAAGATATCTGGTTCGGATTTGAGTAAACCTTTCATCTCTGCATGTGGGGTCGAGTTTGCGCCGCAAGAACCGGGGAAGGAATTCTCCACATTCGCGAAAGTTGGAGACAAAACGAATGTGCAGCGAGCGTTCGCGGGCAGACCACTCAAAGCTTCCCAAAGACAGTTGGCAAATCAACTCGGCCGCGATGATCGAATTTTGGAAATTGGAGAAGTTTCAAGCGAATTGCTGGTCGCGCTTTATAGTAATGCGCTTGCCTTCTTTTTCCTTTACGGTTTGAGGGATTTGGTTGGCCAATTATTGAAGCGCAGTATTGCGGATGTCCGGTTATTTGCAGCACGAAGCGGGCTCACTCCCAAGTTGCTGGGGATGGCGCACTAATGCGCACGTAGAAGACGAAGCTGGATTTGCAGAAGACATCGTCCGGCTGGTTAACGATGCCAAATTGCGCGTCGATATCTGATCGAAAAAGGGTCCGAAAACATTTTGCGTTACCAACCAGAAACAATGATTTCCAGAGACTGGTGTTTATAAGCTGCGTTCTTGAATATCGATCATGGTCCTGAAATTCCTGACATTATTACTACCGTGGCGCCTACGCCGCTGGGTTCTCAACACGGCTTTTGGTTACAAACTTCACCCCAAAAGCCGAATCGGATTAGCCCTGGGTCTTTCCCAAGCAATTAGTCATGGATGCACATAGTCATATTGGACACCTGACGGTTTGCAAAGGGCTCGATCTCTTACGGCTTGGTCCGTATGCCAGCATTGGGCGAGCAAACTGGATAACCGGTCTTCCCGCAGGTTCTCCTAAACACTTCGTTGACCAGGATGATCGTCGGCCACGGCTATTGATTGGCGAGCACGCGGCTATTACGAACCGGCATTTAATTGACTGTACGGACACGGTTTCAATTGGAGACTTCTCAACTTTTGCTGGTTTTCGTTCACAAATTCTTACCCACAGTATTGATATTGAAGCTTGCTGCCAGACCTCGGCGCCTGTTTCGATCGGCAGATATTGCTTTGCTCGGAACTGATTGCGTTGTGTTAGGAGGTAGTTCACTTCCGGACAACTCGGTACTAGGCGCAAAATCTCTTCTCAATAAGCAGTATCACGAAGAGTATTGGCTGTATGGTGGTGTTCCTGCAAAACCAGTCAAACGACTTGCGAATGACTTGGCCTATTTTTCACGTCCAGTAGGTTTCATAGATTAAGAATTTCTATCCGCAAATGAAACTGCTTTACACAATTCATTCGGTAGATGCTGCTGCCGGGGGGCCGATCGAGAGCCTGAAGCAAATCACACCAGTGATGGCCGCGTTGGGGCACAGCACTGATGTTGTCAGTCTTGACGCGCCTAATGCTCCGTGTACGCAAGGCTTACCTTTTCAAGTACACGCAGTCGGTCCGGGTAAAGGCAACTACGGATACTCACCACATCTCGTACCTTGGTTGCGTCAACACTCCAGTGAGTATGACGCGGTTATCGTGCGTGGAATTTGGCAATACCAAAGTTTGGCGACTTGGAGAGCACTTCACCACTCGAACACACCATATGTTGTATTTCCGCATGGCATGCTCGATCCGTGGTTTAAATATACATTCCCTCTCAAGCACGCTAAGAAATGGATGTACTGGCCTTGGGCAGAATACCGAGTTCTGCGCGACGCCAAAGCAGTGCTTTTCACCTCTGAAGAAGAGCGAGTGCTGGCGCGCAAATCTTTTTGGCTATATAGGTGCAATGAAATTGTCATCAATTATGGGACATCTGAACCGGCCGATGAAACCGCAACCCAGAAAGAATCCTTTTTTCGCGCGGTATCCAGATTTGCGTGATAAACGGTTGGCACTATTTTTAGGGCGCATACATCCTAAAAAAGCTTGCGATGTGCTAATCGAAGCGTTTGCTGCTGTGCTAGGAAAAAATCCGGAATGGCATTTGGTTATATCGGGTCCAGACCAGGTTGGCTGGCAACAGAAACTGATGGCGTTGGCGCGCGAGCGAAAGATAGCAGATTCGATCACGTGGACTGGATTGATTAAAGGTGACGTTAAATACGGTGCACTCAAAGCCGCTGAAGTTTTTGTCTTACCGTCTCACCAGGAAAATTTTGGCATTGTTGTTGCCGAAGCATTGGCTTGCGGCACACCAGTGCTGACCTCAAAGAAAGTAAACATTTGGCGCGAGGTCGAGCAGGATAAGGCTGGAATCGTTGCGAGTGACGACTTTGAGGGTACCTGCTACTTGCTACGTACCTGGCTTGCACTTCAGAACGAAGAGAAGCAGCGTATGAAAGAACGTGCTGTTCAGTGTTTTCGGAATCGCTTCGAAATCAAGAAGAGCGCAGAGAGCATTGTGGCTGCGATCAAACCATTTGTTACTTCGATATCCCAAGTGACCCTGCCGGACCGCGCACGCAAACCGGTGGGTAATCTTGCTGTTCTCAATTCCAAACCGCAAGACCTAAATCAAAAGAGAACAGTTGTTTAGTTTTCGATTTCTCACCTGTTGACAAGCAAATCCTCATGGCACCGGAATCCGTAGCCTCTCCATTGAATGAGACAGCGCCTCAAACTGCTATATCAGAGTCTGGGGTTAGAGACCCTGTACAAGACTTGGCAACATTTCGCGTGCCTGCACATTTTCGGGGCAAAGCCGCCTGGTTTGTGCAGTTGTGGTGGGTTGTGCAGGCCACGTTGTTTCGCTGGTCGCCCCAAGTATTTTTTGGTTGGCGCCGGTTTCTGGTGCGACTTTTTGGAGGTGTTGTTGGGAAAGGAGTGCTGATCCGGCCTACAGCCAACATCACATATCCCTGGAAAGTTTCGATCGGGGATTTCTCCTGGATTGGCGACGATGTGACTTTGTACAGCTTGGGGAAAATCAAAATCGGCAACAACGTTGTAATTTCGCAACGCTCGTATCTATGTACCGGCAGCCACGATATGGAAAGCTCAACCTTCGAAATTACCGAGTGCCCTATCGTTATTGAGGATGAGGCATGGATTGCAACTGATGTCTTTGTCGGGCCCGGCGTGCGAGTCGGCCACGGTGCTGTAGTGGGAGTTCGCAGCACAGTACTGCATGATCTTCAATCAATGCTGGTTTACGTTGGAAACCCGGCAAAACCAATCAGGCCCCGGCTGACTCGCTAAAAACTGGCTTAACGACATATATGCGAATTCTCGTATTGAGCATCAATTACTGGCCAGAGGCGACTGGTATAGCGCCAGTTGTCACGTCGCGTTGCGAATATCTGGCGTCGCGCGGCCATGATGTAACGGTTTGCACCACCTTTCCGTATTATCCGCAATGGCGTGTTGACGAGGATTATCAAGGCGGGTTTTGGCGAAGACAGACTCGCAAAGGAGTTGAAATTCTGCGCTCCTGGGCATGGGTCCCATCACGTCTGAGCGCACTCAAGCGGATTCTGTTTGAAGGCTCGTTTCTGATTGGCAATTTGGCCCGCACAATCTCCGCACAGAAACCGGATTTGCTGTATGTGGTATCGCCCCCTCTAGGCTTGGCACTTACGGCGAAGCTATTGAAGCGAGTTTGGAAAATTCCCTACGTGTATGACGTGATGGATTTGCAACCTGACACGGCGGTTGAACTTGGAATGCTCCGGTCAGGCACGCTGCTACGCGTTTTATACCGCCTTGAGAAGAGTGCCTACGAAAATGCCAGCTTTGTTTCTACTCTGACCGAAGGTATGCGTCAGCGAATTATTAGCAAGTCAATTCCAGAAAGCAAAGTCACATTGTTTGCCCTGCGCGCTGACGAAGAATTATTTCGTGTACAACGTGACGCAGGTGACAAACCTTTCCGCCGTCGCTTTGGACTCGAAGGCAAGTTTGTTGTTGTGCATTCGGGGAATATGGGGGTAAAGCAGGGTCTTGATGTGATCCTTGATGCGGCCGAATTATCCCGAAATCATCCCGAGATTGTTTATTTGTTGGTGGGTGATGGTGCGATGCGAAGCGCACTGGAAACAAGGGCGGCAGCGAAAACCCTTAACAATGTCAGGTTCCTTCCAGTTTTAGCTCATGATCAGTTTCTTCAAATGCTTGCCGCAGCTGACATAAGTCTGATTACTCAGCAACGTTCGGTGGCAGATATAGTATTCCCCTCAAAAACTGTGACGCTGATGAGTGCGGGATGTCCAGTTGTTGCCTCCGTTAACGCGAACAGCGAAGTGGCGCGAGTTGTACGAGAATCTGGCGCCGGCATAGTGGTTACTCCTGAGGAGCCACAACCACTCTTCGATGCAATCACCCACTTACAAAACGATACTCATAGACTTGCAGCAATGAGTGCGGCTGGACGGCATTACTCACGCGAACATTGGGATGAACGCATCGCTCTGGCAAAGATGGAATCAGAACTGATCGAGGTTGTGCAGTCTACTAAGCATCAGGCCGCTCGAGCAATTAGTCGGGTGTCTCCAGACATCACAGCGATCAAACCATGAATCACATAAATCAAATTGTCCAGACATCGGTGTCGTTCGCACTTAGACATACGCCTGAAATGCCTGGTAGGGGGCGGATTGCGCGGGTTGTTAGCAAATACTTTCCTCTTTCCGCTTCACGTATTGTCCGCGTCCGGATGCGTTTGGGGCATGAAATGCTAGTAGATCCGAGGTCGGCAACCGAGTTCGCAGCTTATTACACGGGAGACTACGATACGGTCGCCATCCGTAGTGTGATGCGCTTATTGAACCCAGATTCCATTGTGTTAGACGTGGGCGCCAACATTGGTTTTTGGTCTGTGCCACTTGCTCGTCGCCTCACACGAGGAGGGCGTCTTCATTGCTTCGAACCGGTCCCAGGGAATTTTGAACGTCTAACCGAAAACATTCGGCAAAATTCGCTGGACGAAGTAGTAAGCGTCCATCAGTTGGGGCTTTCTGATCGTAATGGATCGGCAAAGATCAGCTTGCGCGATGGTTTTGGCGCGCAGACGGGCAATGCAGCTATCGTTATCGAAGAAGAAGACCTGAAGTACGTGTGTGTAGAAATCGTACTCTGCGCACTGGACGATATTTTTGATTCCTTTAGTGAAGAACGCATTGACTTCATTAAAGCTGATATCGAAGGACACGAAGACAGATTTCTGTGCGGTGCCTCCAACGTAATTCGCCGGTTTCGCCCAATTCTGTATTTGGAAATTAATGAACCTTATTACCACCGCCGCGGACTAAACCCAACAGATGTATTTGAGCGATGGCTGAATGCGAACTCGTATCGGTCAGCCCTTCGATCAAAGGCGGGATGGCAATTGGAGTCGATCGGAAAGCGCCGCGCAGTAATAGATAACACCTTTTTCTTTCCTGAAGAAATCGCTACATCCTGCATCGCAAAACTAAATATCTGAACAAGCTACTAGTCATTCAAGTGTGTCGTAATCGCTGCTTCGACAAAGCGAACCCCCACAAATACAAATCCGGAGAATTTCAATGAAACGTGCTCTCATCACCGGGATTACCGGGCAGGACGGATCTTACTTGGCCGAGTTGTTACTTTCCAAAGGGTATGAAGTTCACGGCATTATTCGCCGCGCGAGTACATTTAATACGCGACGGTTGGATCCCATCTATCAAGACCCGCACTCGCCCGGCGTGAGATTGCTGCTGCACTATGGAGATCTTTCTACAAGCGATCAGCTTACGAACCTGATTTACAACATCCAGCCCGAAGAGGTCTACAACCTTGGGGCTCAGAGCCACGTGATGGTTAGCTTCGAAACGCCCGAGTACACGGCAGACATTACTGGGGTTGGCACCGTGCGCTTGCTTGAAGCCATCCATCAGAGTGGCATCAAGACCAGGTTCTATCAGGCCAGCTCTTCGGAAATGTTCGGGGCAGCAAAACCTCCCCAGAATGAGAACACGTCTTTCCATCCGCGCAGCCCCTATGCCGCGGCCAAAGTTTACAGCTACTGGATGACAGTAAATTACAGGGAGGCGTATGGGATGTTCTCGTGCAATGGCATCTTGTTCAATCACGAGAGCCCCAGGCGCGGTGAAACTTTTGTGACGCGCAAAATCACTCGAGCAGTGGCCAGCATCGTCACCGGTCGTCAGGACAAAGTTTACCTGGGAAATCTAAAAGCCCGGCGCGACTGGGGCTATGCTCCGGAATATGTGGAAGGTATGTGGCGAATGCTACAGAAAGATATACCCGGAGACTATGTGCTCGGCACTGGAGAGTCGCACACTATTGAGGAATTCGTCGCCGAAGCATTCGGATACGTGGGCCTGAATTGGAAAGAGCATGTCGAAATTGACCCTAAGTACATGCGCCCAGCAGAAGTGGATTTTCTCCAGGCTGACATAAGTAAAGCGCGCACTCTTCTTGGATGGGAACCCAAGATCAGTTTTAGAGATTTAGTGCGCATCATGGTGGACGCAGACCTCGACGCGCTTTCGTCAGAGCCGGTGGGCTATGGCAAGCGCATACTGCAAAAGCAGTTTGGAGAATGGCATCAGTGGGACAAATCCATTTCGCATCATTTGGTTACGGCCAGTGATGGACTTGACTGAGAGGGAACGAGCACATGAACTTCGAGAAATCAACGATTAACTCTTCAGCCAAAATCTATGTCGCCGGCCATACTGGTTTGGTTGGTTCGGCATTAGTCCGGATTCTGCGAAGATTGGGTTATCACAACCTGGTTCTTCGTACTCACCATGAACTCAACTTGGCTAATCAGGCAGAAACCGCCGAATTTTTTGCGCAAGAATCTCCTGAATATGTGTTTTTGGCTGCGGCAAAGGTTGGGGGTATCTTGGCGAACGATACTTATCCCGCAGACTTCATCCAGGAAAATCTTGCGATTCAAAGCAATGTAATCCAGCAATCGCACAGAACTGGTGTGAAGCGACTGTTATTTCTTGGCTCTAGCTGTATTTATCCGAAACATTGTCCACAACCCATTAAGGAAGAGTATTTATTGACCGGGCCGCTGGAATCGACCAACCGCGCTTATGCACTAGCGAAAATCGCTGGTATCGAAATGTGCTCTGCCTATAACCGCCAGCATGAAACGCGCTTCCTCGCAGTCATGCCGACAAATTTATATGGAGAAGGCGACAACTACAACCTCGAGACTTCGCATGTGATTCCAGCTCTCATCCGCAAAATATCGGAAGCCAGACAGAACGATAGCCGCAGAGTAACGATCTGGGGCACTGGCGAGCCCCGGCGAGAGTTTCTGCACAGTGATGATTTGGCAGGTGCTTGCTTATTTCTCATGGGACTTGATGACGCTCCGTTTTCAACATTTCTCGATGCAGATAGCGGTCCGCTGATCAATGTTGGCTCCGGAGAAGACATCACGATACGCGAATTGGCAGAAACCATCGCCGGAATTTTGAGATTTCGAGGAGAGTTATTCTTCGATCACACCAAGCCGGATGGTACGCCGCGCAAATTGCTGGATTGCTCACGTCTGAATGCGCTGGGTTGGCGACCCGCGATTCAGCTTCGCGACGGCCTGCAACAGGCTTGCCATAGCTTTCAAAAGCATTTTCACAGTTCGATGCCTTCCGCCGTCTCTGCTTAAATCACTTTTCGTTACTTGTGGAGGAATGATGTCTTCGGCTACACGTTTCGCCAGATCGCTGGTGGCAGCAGATCGTCTCGCCAATCCGTTGCACGTTGTACGTAAGCGAATATTTGCCAAACCATCGGACAGCATGACGATCGTGGATAAAGCTAGCCGGGTTAGCTGCCTGTGCAATGTTGGCTCGTACCATATGTTCGGTGAAACATGGTACAGCCATGTTTATGATGTGCCGGGTCTGCCGATTCGTCCGAAAGACGTCGTGCTGGATATCGGTGCTAACCAGGGATTTTTCACTTGCTACGCCGCGTCCAAGGGAGCCATCGTTTATGCCTTCGAACCCGTGCCTGCACTCTACGAAAGACTTGTTTTTAATGTTGAGAAAAATGGATTCACTAAACAAGTAACAGCAATTCAGTGCGCGGTAAGTGATAACGATGAGCCAGCAGAGATGCTGATCTCAGAATCTTTCGGCGGTGGGCAAAGCACAATCAACCGGGAATTTGCGCAACAATTCGGATTATCAAACAATCAGCGCATTATGGTGGAATGTAAGACTCTTCCACAAATCCTCGCAGAGTGCGCTATTTCCTCCGTGCGTTTGTGCAAAATCGATATAGAAGGCGCGGAGCTTCGACTGCTTTCCACACTGCAGTTTCAGCACCTCGAACGAATTCAGGGTTTCGCGATGGAGTACCATCCGGGCGCATATGATCTACATTCCTTGATTAGGTTGCTACTGGATTGGGGCACTCACCAAGTGACCTTAATGGAGCAGAAACCTTATACAGGGGATGTCCTACATTTGATTTCTACGAAGTGTCTCAAATCTTTGTTTGGACAACCAACAGAACCACTCGCGATGAGTGCATAGTGCGCGGACTCTCTTTGAGATGAAGATATTCCGTGATCTTGTAAGAAGACTGATTCTCTCGACACAAGTTTTATTCGTAATTTCTTCAGCCTCTTCACAAAAGGCCACTCCCACCCCGCAAGAACCTCATCCGCCAATTCCTGTACATTTTCGCCTGGATAACCCTGGATTTGTCACTCTCGTCATCGAAGACGAGCACGGTCAACGTGTGCGCAATCTCGTAAGCGAAGCTTTTTTCCCTGCCGGGGACGACGTCGCATGGTGGGATGGGCTGGATGACCTGGGGCGAGACGTAAATTCGGCCGCTCATGGCGTATACAACGTCCCCGGAAAGTTTATTTTGCCGGGAACTTACATCGCGCGAGGGCTTTATCACGACAAAATTGATTTGAAGTACGAATTCTCAATCTACAATCCCGGACAACCGCCGTGGATGACTGGCGATACATCCAGTGAATGGTTAACGAACCACACTCCCGCCGATGCTGTGTGTTTCATTCCTGCTGGTTTGGTGCCGGTGCACGGTCAGCATGATCTCAACTCACCTGAGCAAGTTCTTGTTGGAAGTTACGTTGCTGAAGGTGGCAGTGGACTTGCGTGGGTTGACCTGGAAGGCAAAAAGCTGCACGGACAAATGTGGGTAGGCGGAGTTTGGACCGGAGCCCAATATATTGCAAGAGACCTGGGAAGCCGCGCACAGCAAGGCGTCTATGCCTACATTGCTTCCACCTGGAAGGGCGAATTGAGGCTGCATAAATTGCTAAAAAAAGGAGAGTCAAAAACAAAATCGACACACGATACAAAATTCGGATACGGCGAAGATGCTCCAGTGCTCAATCCGAATTGGAGGTTCCCGAAACTTGATTTAGAAAACTTGGGTGGACTGGCAGCTTACAACGGATTGCTCATTGTCAGCCTTCCCAAAATGGATCAATTGTTATTGATCGACGCGGGGCTTGGCCGAGTGATTGGCACATACGCAATCACAAAACCGGGTGGACTATTCGTAGATGAAAAGGGAAGTCTCTATGTCGTAAGCGAAAGAAAAGTGATCAGGCTGACTTTGCCTGATAAAACACAAGTCAATACACCAGCCGAGCTTGGCGAGCCACAGGTTTTCATTGGAAACAATCTAGAGCAGCCTCAGCAACTCACAATGGATTCTTCCCACAATTTGTATGTCAGCGATTGGGGGGAAAGCAATCAAGTGAAAGTGTTTTCAGCTGCTGGAAAATTCCTAAGATCAATCGGAGATGCTGGCCCCGTCAAGTCGGGACCTTACGATCCCAAGTTAATGCATCATCCCAAAGGCATCACAATCGATAGCCGAAATCGGCTTTGGGTTGCAGAAGAAGATTTTCAGCCGAAGAGAGTTAGTATTTGGGACGCTAACGGCCTTTTGGTCCATGCTTTCTACGGGCCACCTACCTATGGTGGCGGCGGGAATCTCGATCCTAAAGACAAAATGTTCTTCTACCTAAATGGAATGAAGTTTCGTTTGGACTGGAAGACTGGTGAAAGCACCCTTGCTGCAATTCAATATCGCCCGAAAGATAATGAAACTTCGCTTGTTCCTACAAATGTTACCCCGGAGCGGAATCCTCCCTTTCAAGAAAGTGGCAGTCGCTACAAGAAGTTCGGCGCCAGTGAAAATCCGGATCTTCCGATTTATTTTGAAGGCCGAAAATATTTCACCAATGCTTATAATTCTGATCCGACCACGGGAACACCTGTCGTAGGTTTGTGGATGAGCAAAGGCGAAGTCGCTGTGCCGGTTGCGGCATTTGGTCGCGCTGACTACTGGCAGCGTTTGCAAAATCCTGAGTTCAAATCGCAGGTGCGATTGGTCGGGAATCAACAATCCGCCGCCAGATCGTCCAATCTTTCTGGATTCACTTTTGCGTGGTCAGATCTGAATGGTGATGGGACACCACAGCCTGCAGAAGTTACGTTAACTTCAGAAACTGTGCGCACGGTGACGGTTTCTAGCACCTTGGATCTAGTGACCGATACAGCGATGAGATACAAACCGGTCGGGTTCACCGCTGCCGGAATTCCGCTTTACGATATAAGCAAAGGTACGCCCTTGGCCCTGCAAACCCAATGGCCAGCATCTTCAGGTGGAGGGCAGGTCTTGTCCACTGCTGGCGCTTGGACAATCCTCACCACCGCACCAAAGCCTTTTGCTCCGCAATCTATTTCCGGAGCTGAAAACGGAGTTGCTAAGTGGTCTTATCCAAGCCTGTGGCCTGGGCTTCACGCTTCGCATACTTCGCCTCCGCCAGAATTTTCTGGGGAATTAATCGGTACTACGCGGCTGCTCGGCCCTTCATTCCAACTGCACAATGCAAGCGATGTCGAGCTCTGGGCAATCAACGGAAATAAAGGCACAATTTATCTCTTCACGACCGATGGATTGTTTGTAACAACCTTATTTAAAGATTCACGTTCTCCAAAGGCGTCGTGGGCGCAACGTCCCAGCGCGGTACGTGGAATGTCTGTTTCCGACCTGACGTTAGGCGAAGAAAATTTCTGGCCGTCGATAACACAGACTGAAGACGGTCAAGTTTATGTCGTTACCAACTTTCCAAGTATTATCCGGGTGGAAAATCTTGATACCATCCATCGAATTCCAGTTCAGACAATTCATATAACTTCTGAACAATTGGCACAATCCCAAGGATTTTTCTCTGGCAGAGAATCTGCACGGCAGCGAATAGAAACAAAGCCCAATGCGTTGATAATTCCGGTAAGTACAAAGCCACTCGTTTTGGACGGGCATCTCGCGGAATGGGACCCTAGTCAATTCGTTACGATTGACGAGCGCACTCAGCAGCAAGGCGACTGGCAGCAAAAGAAATCCCAAACCACCGTGGCGATGCGAGTCGGTGGAGATCGGCTCTATATCGCCCTAAAAACATCAGACGCTCATGCCCTCGACAACTCCGGAGCATCATTGCCAAACCTCTTCAAGACCGGAGGTGGTTTAGACCTGATGCTGGGGACCGATCCGAACGCAGATCCTAAACGAAAGTCCGCAAGCAAAGGAGATATACGATTGCTAGTGGCCCTGGTGAAAGGGGAACCGGTCGCTGTGTTATATCGCCCAATTGCTTCGGCAGGGCAGAAAAATAGCAAGTTGTTTGAATCTCCGCTACGCACAATCAGATTCGATGACGTGGAAGATGTGAGTCACTACGTACAAATAGTACGGGCAAAGGACGCTTCGCCTGCAAGCAATCCGGCGAATGGCACCTTCGAATTTTCCATACCACTCGATGTACTGCAGCTAAAGCCCGTTACTGGCCTGGTAATGCGTGGCGACATCGGAGTGTTGCGCGGCGACGGACAGAAGACCATGCAACGAGTGTATTGGTCAAACAAGGCGACAGGCTTAGTTTCAGATATTCCCAGTGAAGCTGAATTAACCCCACAATTCTGGGGCACATTCAAGTTCAGCCTCGATGCTCAAGACCAACCCCACCCTTAATAGAATTTCCCTCCTTCCAATGTTTTAATGTTTCCACCAATTTCATAAGACTATAGTTCCGAAATCCTGTGATTCGGATCGGCCTCTCAGTCAGACAGCGGGGAATTACAAGATGTCACGTGCATGTGTACCACGACAGTTCCGCCGCACGGGTGGTGATGGTCAAACTAAGCGTAGCTCTGCCGTTTTCGCGGACGATCGTGAGTGCAAGCGGAGATTTTAATTGTCTCCGCTTTCGAACAAACCCTAAACAATAATGATGCCAGTTACGGTGCTTCTGTCATTCGAGTCCAGCTTCCCACTTCTCCCGCCGCTTCCGGCGTGTAGTTTGGATCGTCGGTGGTGCGGTAGTTGCCGAAGCCGTCGGTGAAGTGGTATTGGCCTAGGTTGGAGAGCTGCGTCGTGGCGCCTTCTCCTTTAGAAGGATCGTTGACCGTATCGACGCCGCGAATCAAATCATCCCAATGGTCGGCAGCGCTGCGGGCTCCGCCATCGCGTAGATAACTGTCGTCGGCTGCAGGGGTGTTACGAAATGCTTCTTCCTGTTTGTCGAAATTTTTCTGGAAAGCGGCTTGTTGCCTCATCGTTTCATCCACGATCGCTTCAGCCGCAGCGAGTTGGGCGTAGCCTTGCTTGAGCTTCTGGTTGAAATCGGCCAGCATCTGGTCGTTGATCTGCTTGGTGAGCCGTGCCCACTTTGGATTCACGTACATGGATTTGGCAATCACACAAAACATCGGCATCCGCTTGTCGAGAGTTCCGGCGGGAGCGCGGAAGCTTTGCAAAGCCTGAAGTCCCCAGTTAGTCTGCTCCAACATGCCTGCGGCCATCTGCGTGTGTCCGTAGCTCACCGCATCGCTACCCACTTTAGCGATGTAATAAACGCCATAGAAAGCTTCCTCCACCGGTTTGCCGTTCAGGTCGTAGCTAATTTTGATGGCGACTCCGTGCTGGTTAGGCCATTTGGCCAATTTCAACGCCGTCGCCAGATCGGGCAGGTCCTGTTGGCCGAGCCACTTTAAATTGGTAACATCGCCGCGAGTCTTTTTGACGAACGCCGCCAGCGCCTGCATGGCCGGTTGTGGTGCCATGGAAATGGCCCCGGCAGGCAGACGATCGCCAGGTTTTGTCTGTCCTTTGTTGTATTGCCGCAGTTGAGACGCGACTTCAATGCTGTCCATCCGTTGCATCGGATATTGGAAATAAGCTTCTGAGTTGTCGGGATTGTCAGCATGAGCAGAGTAGGAGAGCGGGTATTCCACCCATCCGTAGTGCCATTCGATTTTGCTCTCAAACTTCCACTTCTCGGGCACATGAACAGTGGCGGCACGCATTTGTTCATGTTCGGTATCGGTGATGATACGCTCCACAAATTTTTCTGAGCCCTTGTATGAAGTGTGGTTTGCCAATGCACTTGTCGAGGCAGCGGATTTATTTGGAATGGAAGTCGGAGGGGCTGACTTGGCTGGAGCGCCTTTTGACGCCGGGGTTGGTTTTGCCGGTGCAGCGGGAGCACTCGAATCGGCATCGGAGTCCGACGCCGAGGTCGAAGAACTGTCATCACTGGACGCCGAATTGCCGCTTGAGCCCACTGGCAAACCCGCGGCCTTTTTGCACCGGTCAGACAGCTCGTCTTTGTGTTCTTTGAGGCAGGCCACAATGCGGCCTCCACCCGGCTGCACGCCTGAGCAAAACTTCTTAGCATCGGCAGTGCAAGCGGCTCGAATGGCAGCCATATCCTGCGCGTGGGCAGATTGCGCCAAAAGGAGACACGTGCAGACGAGTGCCAGGCACAGCATGGCGGCGTTTCTGAGGTGCTTCACTGCGTACCGCGTCAAAGTATCTTTGGATTCCATGATGTTTTCCCTCCAGCCAATCGAACCCGAAGTGGGTTCACTAGAAGAATCGGAAAGCCGCGGGAAAACGGCTCAGGGAAAGAGCCAAAAATTTAGTGCCATACTGGAAGGATATCCGTGCAGTTCGGTGGCCGCTCCCTACTTTGGGCCGTTGCACTGCGTCAGATTCCAATTTGCCGTCAGAGTTTCTCCATTCATCCCGCTTGGGAGCGTGGCGCTGCCGTGCAGCACTCCGGGGTGATCGGGGTCTTCCTGAGCGGTTATGTGCGAGAAATCAAGGCCGAAGCGCATCGGGTTATTTTTGTCAGGAATCGCTTTGCCTTTGCAGTCGCCGGTACAAGTGGTGTGCCAGAGGTCCACACCCTGGATCTCAGCCGACCCGGTGGCGATGTCATACTTGTTATCTCCTTGCGGAGTGATCTCAACGATCGCGTTACCTCCGCCGGCGGCGGACGCGTTTTCGTTTGTAATTTCTGTCGCACCTCCAAAGGACATCCCAGGCCGGCTGGCCGCCGGCCATGTCTTCGTCCCGCGATAAGTCAGACTGTAAGCCGCCGCGAAATTTCCAAGCGACGATCCGCTCCATCCGGTTCCGGCATTTGGGTTACCGATGAGTTGTATCTCGTCATGCATCGTAGCATCTTTGTTGTCGGTCATTCGATTCACTGAATCCTGATGCTCATAATGATAGGTTGACGAATAGGTGATGGTGCCGCCCCAGCCGCCGTCGCACGAATTCCAATCTTTAACGGGGATCTTGAGCTCCTTGGAAAAATAAATGTTGCTGCGCAGGAGCATCTCGACGGGCGCGCCGACGCCTAATCCGACGGGGCCGCCGATCCCGGTCGCAACCGCATCAATCATGTCCTGAGACATGTTTGCCGGCTTGGCGGCAACGGTAAAGCGGACCGCGGCCTGCTTCATCAAAGGCATTGGGCTGGAAAGCTTTTCTCGCTGTTTCACGCCTTCGATATCAATAGTGGTGTGGCCATCGGAGTCCGTCTTGGGGGCTGACGCATCGGTTATGGGCCCGCTCGCGTTTTGCACTGTGGGAGTGCCGTCAGGAAATACGAGTTCAACAATTGCGTAGGTTACATCTCCATGGCTGACGTTGGGGCCTCCACTGGTAAGCACCCATTGAGTTTTTACCCCAGATACTGGCCCATCATTGGGCAGGCTGATATCAAGGTTGACGCCGTTGAGCGCCAGACGAGTACAGTTTAAGGCTTGCCATTTCCCAATATTTTCCCGCACGGTGGCAGTCAGCGTTCGTTTTTCCCCGGGCTGATAGATGTTTTGTGTCCTGACCAGGGGTGGATTACCGCTCATGGTGATGTCGGTTTCCATGCAGGCGTAGGAAGCGATGAGCTTGATGATCGCGAGCATGGCATTGGCCACGGATGTTGCCGCGCCAAATTTTTCCGCCCCCTCCATCCCATGCTCGGCCATGTACTCGAGCATCTTGTCGAAGCCCTTCGCCGCCGCTGCGGCATTGGCATCCATAATTTGGCTTTCCAGATCGCTCATAGTGCAAGGCGGTTTTGCAGCGCCTCCGCCTTGGACACGCAGCAGGCGGAGTTTGTTTCCGGGGCGCCAGACAGCATCGCGAAAATGATTTTTCGCGCCGAGCTTGTACGATGCTTGCCGCCAGCGCGTCGAGACATGTTCCCGCTCCCAGGCGGGTCCGGTTTGCGCCTTCTTGGTTCCACTGCCAGACATAAGTATCAAGTCTGCTGTGAGGCGGCGAAGCATGAGCGAGAGCTGAATGGCATCAAGATTAATTTTTGTTGTGTCCACATCCGGCGCGAGCAGGTCATAAGGCTGCTCGGATTGTCGTCCGAGTTCGGCGATGAAATCGGCCCAGAAGCGCATGGCGGGTTGGTCCCCCTGCGCGGCGCGGCGAAGGCCATCCAGAAATAATGCCGCAACCGGCGCGCCCTTCAGCGGTTTGAAGGTTGTCGACATCGAGTTGTTCAAGTCCATCAGCCGCGTCCGCATGCCGTCGCCGAAAAGTTTCGCCAGAGCTGCGACTTCCCACGCGTCAATCACAATTCCCTGGCCAGGCTTCACTGATTCATAAGCCAGCGATCCGTCATCTCCACGAACGCTAAATCCTGACATTTGGAACGCCGTGACCAACGCCGCCGTGGACTGCTCATCTTCCGCCATCACGAGCTTGGCCAATTCTGCCGCGCCTTGTTCGGGTGTACCTTGAGGCTGAGGCAACGGCGCGGGCAGTTGGGCAGTGCGGAAAGCTTGAGCCATGACCGCTCCCTTGATGACGATGGGCGGTAGGACATCCGGGACTGCGGCGGCCTCCTTTTTATTGCCGGAGGGCGCTCCCGCATTGGACTCTGTGGCGGCCGGCGCATCACCAAACATATGTTTCACCCACCGGTACGCTATATACGTTCCGCCGCCGGCGGCCACCAGGAGAACCAGAACCAATCCTGCTATCAGTTTGCCGTTTCGCATAGGTCGTTAGGAATTCCTAAGAGGATCGCACTTGCCTCTGAAATGCAATGCGTACATCGAGAGGGATTTTAACAGGTGGTCCACACAACGCGGTTTCGTTGTGTGGGGAATTTGAACGGTTGCGCGACTCGATTTATTTTTCTCCGACTCAAGCCAAGACCGAGCTGAAGTGGGTCACCGCGATGGAAATAACTTTAAGACGCCTATCTAGTCCACGGTTATGGTTGCATTGACATTCTGCGTCCCCCCGCCCCCGATGGTGAGCGTGATCGGAATGATGTAAGTTCCGTGCGAGGCGTCATTGTTCGAGGGGGTATTGCTCGGGCCTCCTCCGCAGCCGATCATTGTGCCAACGCAGAATAAGCAGAGGACCAGAAGTATCCGGAAATTTCCTGGACTTGCGAGCTTACGTTTGCTGCGAGTAAGAATAAGCATCCCGAGCAGCGAACCCGGCAACCAGATCGCCGCATAAGAAGCGTTGATATGCGAGCTACCACCGGGATGGTTGAGTACCATAGCTGTTTGCGGAGTACTTGTGTTGACGGTAAGCGTATCGGTGACGGGGCCGCTGCCGGCGGCGATCGTGATGCTGGGCGGCGCAAAGGAACAGGACACGTGCGCGGGCAAAGTTCCGCAGGAGAAGTTCACGGTGCCGGTTAGTCTCCGGCGGGCGTCAGTGTGATGGTCAATGTTCCTGAACTGCCAGATTTGATGGTCAGCGTGCCGGGGTTGACTGAAGTGGAGATTGACGGAGTAACGACAGTCTCAGTCAACGGTGCGGACATACTGATCGCCGACGAAGTGCTCCCGCCATACACCGCTGTGATGCTGTACACGGCGGCGGTAGCGAACGAAGTCTGAATCGATGCGCTGCCGGTTGCGTCGAGGATTGCGGTTTTGATAAGTGTGTTTCCGCCGCTGAAAAACGACACCGTTCCAGCGGGGACGCCCGTCGTCTGGGCGACCTTGGCCATAAACGTCACGCTCTGGCCGGTTCCGGCAGCAGTGTTTGACGATGTAAGTGTGGTCGTGGTGGGAAGCGCCGCAGGCAGGAAAACCAACGGCACGGTGATTTGCTTGAAATCGTATTGTTTCTCGGAATCTTGGACAGTGATGATGACGGTGGTGTTGGCGGGTTGCAGCGGATCTTCAACAATCACATTGCCGTCGTTCAGATAGAAGCCAATTGTGTTTGGATCCGGGCCAGTACTTTGCGCATGCCACGTGTAAGGTGGAATTCCACCTGTCGCCATTAGAGGTGTCTGGATACTGGTGCCGACCTGCCCAATGGGCAAACTTGTGGTGAGCATCTGCAAAGTTGACTGGACGCTCAGAGCCAGCGTGCGGGTCACCTTCACCGGGGGATCCTCGGAATCGGTCACCGTCACGATAAAATTGTCGTAGGTGTTGGGTGGGTTCCATTGAATCGGTGTTCCCGAGAGCACACCGCCAGTTGAAAGCGTGAGACCCTGCGGCTCTTGGAGAAACTGGCCAGTGTTGACACCATAACTCCAGAAGTAA
This sequence comes from uncultured Acidobacteriaceae bacterium, assembly GCA_963792305.1. Lineage (GTDB taxonomy): Bacteria > Acidobacteriota > Terriglobia > Terriglobales > Acidobacteriaceae > CAWBXL01. The sequence continues at coordinate 26,594 of CAWBXL010000020.1, forward strand.
GGCGGCATTCCACCCGTTGCCGTCAGCGAAGTCGTGTAGGGTACGCCAACCGACGGATTGGGAAGAAAATCCGGGCTGGTGATCTGAAGTCCTGCAGCGCCTACGACGACGGAGTAGGTGGCTGAGACCGACGCCTTGGGATTTTCGAAATCAGAAAGTTTAATGGTGAAGGAATAAGGCCCATCTTGCGTGGGTTTTCCGCTGATGACGCCCGCCGTCGCATTGAATGTAAGGCCCGGCGGCAGTGTTCCCCCGGTCATCTGAAATGTGTAGGGCGTTAGTCCGCCTGATGCGTTGAGCGGTTGCTTGTAATCTTTGTCCACGACTGGAGTCTGAATGGTGGGAAACAATGTCAAACCGCTATCCACGTGAAGGTTGATTGCTATAGGCCCGCCCGTCTGAGGGTCTGGCGTGGTCGAGTCCTGCACGCTAAAAGCGAGCGGATAGTCGCCGAATTGTTGCGGCGTCCCAAACAACTGGCCGCTAGCGTCGAAATTAAGTCCCTTAGGCAGTGCGCCGCTCACAACCCATGTGTAAGGAGAAATGCCTCCGGTTGCCGAAAGAAAAACGTTGACGGGTTGCGACACGGTAGCGTTCGGCAGGGCTGTGGTTTGTATTTCCAGTGGAGTATTGCCGGTCACGACCAGGCTGACAAATCCAGATTCTTTTCCGCCGCAGGTGAGTGCATAGGTGTACACACCTGCGGCTTTGGGCGTGATAACCGTGCCGCCACTGTAGATGCCGTTGCTGAGCGCACCTGTCTGTGGACCGAACCACTCTCCAGCGGATGTGGTCTTTGCGGATGCTTTGGCGCTGCACACCTGCGCGGTTTTTGAGAATGCGTTACTTACCTGCCAGCTGAGTTGTACCGGGTTACCCGCGAGTACTGTCTTGGGATTTACCGTGAGTTGAATCGGCGAGAGAACCGCTGGCGTCAGCGAACTCTTAAACATGGTCGGATCGTTAGTCAAGTTGCCGCCGAAGGTTGTGCCATAGAAGAAGCCACCGCTGGTTTGCACCAAAGAAGCCTGAGGCACTGCCCCGTCGACCTGAGGGTTATCCGCAGGAACTTGCGAAGTGGCGAGACCTCCTTCGAACTTGTGCAGCGTGGTCAATGATCCCGAGCGCTTCAACTGGTAAAACGTGCCGCATCCCTGGGGCTCGCAATCGGGCGAATCTGTATCGCCGCCAATTTGAGTAGTGCCGTACAGGTTGCCATCGCTGCCAAGGGTCAGCGCCGGGTTTGTGTAGTTGCCTTCGTCGGTGCCGTTGAAATGGTGTAGCACGCTGAACCCGCCGCCCGCTGTTACTTGGTACGCCACTCCTGGTTGTTGCTGGCTATTGGGGCCGGAAAATCTGGTGACGCCGTAGAACGCGCCATCCACCGCCTGCACCAAGGACCCGCCCGGACTGATAATGGACGCGATGTCCACGGACCCCTCGCTGCCGTCTTCGGCAAAGGGATGCAGGATTGTCAGTTGTCCGCTCAACGCTAACTTCGCGATCGCGCCAGATTTTCCCGTCCCCGGTCCGGTCTGCGGGGCAACTACCTGCGTGAGGTACAGATTTCCGTCGCTGCCCTGCACCAGCGAATTGGCAAGATTGCCGTTGGGATACGTACCCTTCACAGGATCGATGGCATATTCGTAAACGGTGCTCATGCTTCCATCGTTGGCCAGCCGGTAGATGCCGCTGCCGTTAGTCCAGTAGAGGTTTCCGTCGGCACCTTCGATCATTGTCAGCGGCACTGCGCCGGGGTCGGTCGAAATAAAGCTTTTCAAAACCGTCAGATGGCCGTCCAGGTTTCCACCCAAAGTAATCTGAAAAATCGTGCCGTAGCCGCCGGGACCACCGTTCGCGCACGTGCCATAAAGTTCCCCATCCGAGCCTAAGAACAGGGAGGTCGGCTTGGTCCCGTCCAGGTTGCCAGACACTGCGGTTGCGGTGGGCTGAAAAGAATGAAAGATGCTGGCTACTCCGGTTGAAGTTACCTTGAAAATGTATGCGCACAGATTGTCGGAGTCGTCGTTGCAAGACTGAAACCCCGCCGGCGATGTGGCATAAAAATTTCCATCGCCCGCTTGCAGAAGGCCAATCGCACCCGCGTTGCTAATGACGAAGGTGGTGGTGGTCGCGGTGGTCTGGGCGGGGAGCGCCACGGTCAACGCGGTTGCCACAGCAACTAGCAGAAGAAGAGAATGCGTCCATTGTTTTACTGCACAAAACACCCCAACAACGTTGCGTTTCATTCCGTTTCCTCCGGCCAGTTGGAACCCGGGTGGGTTCACTAGAGGAATCGGAAAACGCAGGAAAAATGGCTCACAGAAAATGTTTATAAGGGATGGTTCGTGTCAGGGCAGCGCCCCTTGACTTCGCTCAGGGCAGGCGTTCAGGCCTGCCGCTATGACAATAATAATGATCCATCTTTAGGCGCTGGTTTTGACTGAGCACCAAAAAACCTTTGGTATCATGGCGGCCATGAGCGAAGAAGTTTGGCCGGCACTGCCGTACGAAGCCTGGAAAGACACCTACGCGACGCTGCACATGTGGACGCAGATCGTAGGAAAGGTGGCGCTCGCGCAGGCGCCGCCGCTCAATCATTCCTGGGGCATTGCAATGCAGGTAACTCCGCGCGGACTCTCCACCCGCACGCTGCCCTATGGCGACCGCACCTTCAGCATCCAATTCGATTTCATCGACCACCAGCTCGTGATTCGCTCATCTCATGACGAGCCGAGAACGCTGGCGCTCCGGCCCCAAACAGTTGCTGATTTTTATCGCGAGGTGATGTCGACTCTCGACGCTATGGGACTATCGGTAAAGATCTGGCCGATGCCGGTAGAACTCCCGTCGCCGGTCCGCTTCGATCTCGACACCGTGCACCATTCCTACGATCCCATTTACGCGAACCGCTGGTGGCGGATTCTCTCCCAGGTCGCGCGAGTGCTCACCTTGTCACAGTGCAGATTCGTGGGTAAGTGCAGCCCCGTCCATTTCTTTTGGGGCAGCTTCGACCTGGCGGTGACACGATTTTCCGGCCGGCGAGCGCCCCACTTAAGGCCCTGCATTTATGCGGGAAGCCTATTCCCACGAAGTCATCAGCCATGGGTTCTGGCCGGGAAGCGGCAAACTCTTGGAACCGACGTTTTACTCGTACGCGGTCCCTGAACCTGCGCGGACTTAAAGAAGCCCGCGTGCAACCGGAGGCGGCGTACTATCACCGCGAGCTGAACGAGTTCGTTCTTCCGTACGAAGCTGTCAGAAATACCGCGTCGCCTGATCAGGCGATCCTGGAGTTTGTCGAGACTACCTATGATCGCGCGGCCACGCTCGGAGGCTGGGACCGCAAAGCACTCGAATCGTGATTTGTGGTTCCGAAACTCTGCTATTGAGCCTTTATAAAAACTGCTAAACTGGCTTCCCCCGAGGCCTTTATCCCGTAACGGAGCCGAGATTTTGGAATCCACTGCTGGCGAGATTACCCAATTGCTTTTGCAGTGGCAGCAGGGATCACCGAAGGCTTTTGAAGAACTCATTCCGGTCGTCTATCCGCATCTGCGTCGCATTGCCGCCTCGTATGTTCGCGGCGCCGCGGAGCCGGGAGGACTGCAAGCTACGGCGCTCGTGCATGAGCTTTACCTTCGCCTGGTAAATCAGAAGAAAGCTGACTGGAACGATCATGCCCACTTCTATGCGTTTTCGGCCAAGGTCATGCGCATGATTTTGATTGACCATGCGCGTGGCAGGTTGTCGCAGAAGCGCGGGGAACGGCGCAACACGTTCCTTTAAATGAGCAGATTCCCTGGGTGGAAATCGGCAACGAATCGATGCTCGATCTAAATACCGCGCTCGAAGAATTGAAAGAATTGGATCCTCCCAAAGTTCAATTGGTCGAGCTGAGATATTTTCTTGGCTGCACCATAGAAGAAGCTGCCGAGGTGATGGGTATTTCAGTGGCCACAGCGAATCGCGACCTGAAATTTGTCCGCAGCTGGCTTTTTGAGCGTATCGAAGCGAGCAAGAGCAGCGCGACCAAAGAAACCGTGAGCCGGTTTGCCCCGTGTTTTACGTTGTCTATTCTGAGGGAGTCCGCTTGCCAGACCAGGCGCCATCACGCGTTGGCATCTTCTGCAAAACATCTTTCATGAGTTGTCGGCTGTTCCGCAGGAGGAGCGCGCAGCACTGCTGGCGTTCCGCTGCGATGGAGATGCAGAGTTGCGCAAACGGGTTGAAGCGCTGCTGAAGCTTCTGAAAAAGAGACAGCGATGCGGGCCGTGCAAGAGTCTGTCGACCGAAGCCCCGTACCGAATTGTTGGACTTCGATAGCTTCGCTTCACCCCTTGGTCTGCGCATGGGGGCATACCAGATGGAGAAACTACTGGGACGCGGTGGGATGGGCGCGGTCTATCTCGGCCCATCGGGCCGATGGTGAGTTCGACCAGAAAGTCGCCATCAAAATTATCGGCTTCCTTTTGAGATCGATGCGCTGCGCGAACGTTTTCGCCAGGAACGTCAGATCCTTGCAGGATTGAATCACCCCAACATCACACGCTTGCTGGATGGCGGCGTGACCGGCGATGGCCAGTTGTATCTGGTGATGGAATATGTGGATGGCGTGCCCATCGACGCTGCCCCCGGTGATCTCAATGCAAAACTCGATTGGTTTAACGATGTCTGTGCGGCCGTGCAATACGCTCATCAGCATCTGGTGGTGCATCGCGATCTGAAGCCTTCGAACATTTTGGTGGATACCAGTGGAGCAGCTAAGCTACTCGATTTCGGTTCGGCGAAATTACTGGCTGGTGCGGAGGCCACGCGCAGCCGCTTCAACATGATCACCCTTTCCTATGCCAGTCCGGAACAACTGCGCGGCGAGCCGGCAACAACGTTAAGTGATGTGTACTCGCTGGGTGCGGTGCTGTATCGCCT
>CAWBXL010000021.1:0-18651 GCA_963792305.1 uncultured Acidobacteriaceae bacterium
CGCACGGTCTCGAGAAGTCCCTCACCGCGCACATATCGAAAGAGGGAATCGCCCGCTCCGAGGCCTTTGGCAACACGCGCCGCTCACTCGACATAGAAACCGAACAGATCGAATATGACGGAAATGTATTTCCAGTTCGCGCCGGCATTCGCGTAAGTTTCTACAACAAAGAGCAAGAAGAAGACACAGTTTCCCCCAACTTCCAATACGGCGCCCGGCTTCGTTTCCCTGCCAAACTTTTCGCCCCGCACAATTTCGGTAATCCAGGTGCCTTCGACTACCGCGCCTATCTGGCTGACAATGGAATCGCAGTCCTCGGCTCTGCCAAAGTTTCCAACGTAGAATCTCTGCCTGGTTTTCAAGGAAGCCGAATCGAACTCTACCGCGCCAGCCTCCACCGCCGAATCGTGGGAAAAATCCACCAGCTGTGGCCGATTCCCCAAGCCGCGCTTATTGATGCCATGGTCCTCGGAGAAGACGGCTTTCTGGGGCAAGACTCCCGCGTAGAATTCCAGCGCTCCGGTACCTATCACGTATTAGTAGTTTCCGGAATGAATGTAGCCATCCTCGCCTTCGTAGTCTTTTGGATTTTAAGCCGTATGCGAATCAGCAATCTCGTAGCCGCGGCAGTCACGGTAGCTTTATCGGTGGCATACGCATTCCTGACCGATCTAGGTCCTCCCATCTGGCGCGCCACATTCATGTTGGCCATTTATCTCGGCGCGCGTTTGTTGTATCGCGAGCGGTCCATGCTCAATGCCATTGGAGCAGCTGCCTTAGCAGTGATGATCGCCGATCCCAAAGCGCTCCTGGGAGCCAGTTTCCAACTCACGTTCCTTTGTGTGTTATTGGTAGCAGCAGTCGGTGTGCCCATCCTTGAGCGGACATCGCAACCATTTCTGCGAGGCTTACGAAATCTAAAATCCGAAACTTATGACTGGGTACTTCCGCCAAAGGTGGCACAGTTCCGGTTGGATCTCCGCGCAATAGCGTCCCGCTTTGCCATTCTTCTCGGGAAGCGAATCCCTCTATTTCTGATTCACGGTGTCGCGTGGATCACCCTGGCAAGCTTTGAGTTGCTCTTAATCTCCGCCATCATGCAACTAGGTTTGGCTTTGCCTATGGCTTATTACTTCCATCGCGCCACAGTCATCGGCCTGCCAGCCAATCTCCTGGTGATCCCGCTCATGGAAATTCTGATGCCAGCAGCGGTCGCGGCCGTTGCGATAGGCTTTATTTCCTTGACCGTCGCAAAAATCCCAGCGTTGATTGCCGGAGCAGCACTTCAAATAATTACTGGCACTGTCCACAGGCTAGGAGCATTACGCATAGCCGACGCGCGTGTACCCACACCTACTTTGGCCACGGTTCTACTCGGGTGCGCAGCCCTGGCAATCGCAATGCTTCTCGCCCGCCGCCGCGCCATGTTTTCTGCAATGGGTTTGGCAATGTTGAGCATCGCTGCATTCTGGATCGCAGCCATCCCACCCAAGCCACGGTTCAGCCCAGGAGTCATGGAAGTCACCACCATTGACGTAGGCCAGGGCGATTCCATCTTTGTTGTGTCCCCCGAAGGCCGCACACTTCTCGTAGACGCGGGAGGCGCTCCACTATGGATGCAATCGGGCCTGGACATTGGCGAAAACGTAGTATCTCCATATTTATGGGCACGCGGCATAAGTCGTGTTGATGCGATAGCCATCACCCACGCTCATGCCGATCACATGGGAGGCATGCGCGCCATCCTCGCCAACTTCCGTCCGCGGGAACTCTGGCTGGGAGTCGATTCCCCATCCCCCGGCCTGCAAACAATACTTCAGCAGGCAAGGAGCTCAGGGGTGCTGATCATCCCTCACAAAGCGGGAGACACACTAAACTTCGGCAAAGTAAATATCCGGGTCCTAGCCCCGTCGCTGGATCCCACAACTCAATCATGGCGCCGCAACGATGACTCACTGGCAATGAAAATGTCTTATGGGAATACTTCAGCGCTGCTGGAAGGTGACGCTGAACGACAGACAGAAAAACAAATCGCAACCGAGGAGCCACAGGCTGATTTGCTAAAGGTAGGGCACCACGGCAGCGCAACCTCGACTATTCCTGAACTGCTGCAAGCCGTACATCCGCGTTACGCGGTAATTTCGGTAGGTGTACGCAATGTCTATGGGCATCCGCGTAAAGAAGTGTTGGATCGTCTACACGCGGCTGGAGTGGCCATCTACCGCACAGACCTTGATGGGGCCGTCACATTTCTTCTGGACGGAAAAACCGTCAGCCCTAAGCTGCCGGTTCTGTATTGACCTCAGCTTCGTCGATCGTTGATTCTTTCGACTCTGCGATTACGCGCTTGGCCTCAGCTTCATCCTCTGCCCGCACCAGAATAATGGTGCCGCCAACGCCGGGGAAAACGTCCTGTGACGCATCCAGTGAAGTCAGCTCCGATTCAATGCCCACAGACTGCAAAAGTCCTTGCACAACCAAGGCCTCTGACTCTTGTGATGTGTCAAACACGCGGACTAATTCTTCGTTTGGATCAGGTTTAGAAGTACCTGTTTCTGGAGCAGCATCCGTCATAATGACCTCTCATTCTTAATTGTAGTCCCGATAAGATGCAGAAATGCCTGCTACTGCAACCCGAAAAACTTTTCTACATCCATAATTTCCGTCGTTCGCTGATAATTGGGCAAACTATCCAAAAACACTCGCCCATATTGTTTCTTCAAAATACGGTTGTCCAAGAGCGCCAGCAGCCCACGGTCATGCAGCGACCGAATCAACCGTCCAAATCCCTGCTTTAACGTAATCACCGCCGCTGGCACCTGATACTGAAAAAAAGCATTCCCGCCATCCGCATCAATTGCCTTTACCCGCGCCGCGACTACAGGATCGCTCGGCACCGCAAACGGCAAACGGTCAATAATCACGCAACTCAGTTGTTCTCCTTGCACATCCACGCCTTGCCAAAAAGAAGAGGTGGCAAACAAAACTGCATTCGGCGTAAGCCGGAACTCTTCCAGCAGCGCCATCTTCGGAGCATCTCCTTGGAGCAATAGAGGAAACTCCAATTCGCCCAGCAATCGCTGATGAATTTCATTCATCTGTGCATAGCTGGTAAAAAGCACAAACGCCCGCCCCCGCGTAATCTCCAATATTTTTCGAATGCGGTCCGCGGCCTTGGCTGCAAATTGCGGCGTTCGTGGATCAGGCAAATCAGGCGGTACGTACAACATGGACTGCTTCTGATAATCAAAGTGCGAGGGCAAAACTGATTCCCGTACATAATCCAGCCCAATGCGTTTGCGTATGTACTCAAATCCGCTGCCCACAGCCAAAGTTGCGGAAGTCAGTACCGCGCACTCCAACCGGTCGAACAAACAAGTTTTGAGAATAGGAGAAACATCAATCGGCGTAGCCTGAAGAAAAACATTCCCTGACGATCGTCCTCCACCAGTCGCACCCCGCGTATTGCGCCGCTCAATCCAAAACACCGTATTGCGGTCTTCAGATTCCATCAGGAATCCAAGTTGCACCTGCAACTCCGTGGCCCGCCGCGAAAAGTTAAAAATCTCCTCTGGTTTCGAAGGTAGCTTCTCCAACTCCGACCCCAAGCGCTGCAAAGCCTGTTGCAGCGCCAGGAAGTCATCTCCGTTCTCCTCCATAAATTCCCGCCGATTTTCAAAAGCAAACCGTCCCGGCCCTTGTGGAAGTACAGAAAAGAAAAACGCCGCTCGCTCCCGCAAACTCTTCACCGCGCCAGACAATGCGGGTGAAAGCAATTTGTTCCGCGTCAGCGAAATCTCCACATCGCGGCAAAGCTCCTCCACTCGCATATTACTGACAGAAATCCCAAAGTAGCTCCCAGCGACATCTTCCAACTCATGCGCTTCATCAAAAATCACCGCCCCAACCTCAGGCAGAATCCCCGCATCCGGCGCGGCTTCAGCCTGCTGCTTAATCGACAGATCAGCGAAAAAGAGATGATGGTTCACAATAATGATGTCGCTTTCCATCGCCCGCCGATGCATCTCAGTGATGAAGCATTTGTCCCACGCGCTGCATTTCTGCCCAATGCAAGTGTCCGCCCGGGCATCCAGCTTGTGCCATAGAGCGCTCGCCTCAGGCAGAGATGCCAGTTCAGCGCGGTCCCCGGTCTGCGTGGCCTTTTCCCATGCCGCAATGGCACGGTAATGTTCAATTTCCTCCAATCCGCTCAACACCGGCTGGTCTGTAAGGTCATACAATTTCTTCCGGCACAAATAATTTCCCCGCCCTTTCATATAGCAAACGCTAAGCTTCCCTTCACCCTGCGGAAAAAGCGCCTGCTCCAGAAAAGGAATGTCCTTATAAAAAAGCTGTTCCTGAAGATTTTTCGTGCCGGTAGAAATAATCACCCGTTTGCCTGACCGGATCACCGGCACCAGATATGCCAAAGTTTTCCCAGTTCCCGTCCCGGCCTCAACAATCAAATGTCGTTTCTCGTTGAGCGCCTGTTCCACAGCCTGCGCCATCTGCAACTGCCCGCGCCGGAATTCGTAGGCTGGATGTGTCCGCGAAAGCACGCCGCCCGGTGAGAAAAACTGGTACAGAGATACATCTTTATTAATTGCGGACTGAGATGAGGAAGGCACGAGTCTCTATAATAGCCTCTCCACTTGGATACCAATTGACCAGAATCAGATCAAGCTCAATGTCCGGCATGGCGGGAGAAAATCTCCCCCACCATTGCCATCGTAGGCCGCCCCAACGTAGGCAAGTCCACGCTCTTCAACAAAATCGTAGGCTCCCGCCGCGCCATCGTCGGCGACGAACCCGGCATCACCCGCGATCGCCTCTACGGTAATGCCGAATGGCTCGGACGCAAATTTCGCGTGGTTGACACCGGCGGCATCATCCCCGAGGACAAAGATTTCATTCCCGCAGAAATTTTCCGTCAGGCCAAAGTAGCGTTGGCAGAAGCGTCGGCCCTGGTCATGGTAGTAGACGCCCGCACAGAACTGACCGGTCCAGACATGGAACTGGCCCGCTTATTAATAAAAAGTGGCAAACCTGTATTCCTGGCGATCAACAAGATAGACAGCGACAAGCAGGAAAGATTGGTAGACGAATTCCACCGCCTGGGAATCAAAAAATATTTCCCCGTCTCAGCCGAACATGGCCGAGGCGTAGACGACTTATTGGACGCAGTCCTGGAAATATTTCCCAAGGCAAGTGCTCAAACAGAAGACGCGGAGGAAGAAGCGCAAGGGACGGACGATCTCGTCACCCCCGTCGAGCAAAGCTCAGCAACCCTCACGGAGACAAAAGTAGCCATTATCGGTCACCCCAACGTAGGAAAATCCACTCTCCTGAATCAGCTGACCGGCACAGGCCGGGCCATAGTTTCGCCCATCCCCGGCACCACCCGTGACGCTGTAGACGAACTTGTAGACCACAATGGCCACAAATTCCGTTTCATAGATACCGCCGGAATCCGTCGCAAAGGCAAGACGCATTTGATGGCGGAAAAGCTATCAGTAGTAATGGCCCGCAAACACCTCGAAGCCGCCGACATCGCGCTAATCCTCATTGACGCCACCGAAGGTGTAAGCGGACTGGACGCTTCCATCGCCGGCTATGCCCACGAAAGCGGTCGTTCGGTCATCATCGTCGTAAACAAATGGGATTTAATTATCAGTGGGAAAAATAGCCCGGTAAGCCAGGCCAAGGCCGCTCGCATTCAAGAATCAAAACGCCCCGCCGATCAAGCTGCTTACGAAGAACGTCTACGCTATGGATTAAAGTTCCTAAGTTATGCGCCCGTGTTATTCATCTCGGCCGCCAAAGGTAAAGGCATAGACCAGATTTTCAATATGCTGGAGCAGGTGGCCGCGGAACGCCGCAAACGCGTAACCACCGGAGAGATGAACCGCTTCCTCGAACACGTAGATTTCGACCGCGCCGCCGTCCCCGCCCGCCAACAAGTAAAGATCTACTATATGACCCAGGCCTCAGTGGCCCCGCCAACATTTGTCTTGTTCACCAACCGAAAAGTAAAAATGCACTTTTCCTATCTGCGTTTCCTGGAAAATCAAATCCGCAAAGCCTTCGGTTTCGTGGGCACCCCAATCTGGATCAAAAATCGGGCGAGAATTAAAGGCAGCCGCAAATTTGGAGAGAATGCAAATGGGAAGGGCACGAGTTCCACTCGTGCCGCAAAGGCCCACAAATAGATTGCGCTTTAGCGCATGAGTTTACTGTCCCGCCTGTGCCTTGGTCATCAATCCCACTCGATCGACTCCTGCCGCATGCGCCACATCAATCACCCGCGCCACATACTCAAAATCAATATCGTCATCGCCTCTTACGAAGGCTATTTTCTCCGCGCGTTGCTTGTAAATGTCGTTCAACTTAGGCCGCAAATTCTCCCAACTGACTTCGTCCTGATTAATCCGCAACTGCGGCGTTTTGTCCTTGCCCGTCCATACCACCTGCACCACGATAGTAGGATCGATTTTAGGAGGGCTTGTCGTTGTGTCCGCCGACTGCGGAATCTGCGTCTTCAGCCCTTTGTCCTGCGTCATTGATACGACCACCATAAACACAATAATCAGCACCAGCAGCACATCAATCAGTGGAGTGATGTTCATCTGCCCTTGGAACGGACCACGGCCTCCGGTCGAAAACGCCATAACTGTTTCTCCCTTTGCGCACGCGTGTCTGAGAAGATTGGACACCCGCCCTTAAGCTAAAGTTCCGGAACGAAAGGCCATAAATCCATACAATAAAAACTCCTCTCATTCGTCTTCATGGACGGGTGATCGAGATGCTGGCCACCGATTGGATGGCAAACCAACAAGATCAGCGCATCGCCGAAGTCGTCCGCCTGGAAAAAGGGCGCCTGGCAAATTTCATCCGCCGCCGTGTCCCCGATGCCGGCGACGCGGAAGACATTTTGCAGGATGTCTTCTACGAACTGGTGGAAGCATATCGCTCGATGCAGACGATTGAGCAGGTTGGGGCCTGGCTATTTCGCGTGGCCCGAAACCGCATCACCGATCGCTTTCGCAAAAAGAAGCCGGAGTCGTTCACCGATCAGCCCGTCGGGGGCGAAGAAGATTCCTTGAGCTTCGAAGACCTGCTGCCCTCGCCGGACGCAGGCCCCGAAGCGTCTTACGCCAGAAGCGTAATGCTCGAAGAGTTGGAAGATGCCTTGGATGAGTTGCCTGCCGAGCAACGCGACGTATTTCTGGCAACTGAATTTGAAGGCAATACTTTCAAGGAACTGGCGGCAGCAACCGGAATAAGCATCAACACATTGCTGTCGCGCAAGCGGTATGCGGTGCAACATCTCCGCAACCGTATGCAAAAAGTCTATAAAGAATTCGCAGAAAGAGGATGAGGGAGGCTTACATGGGACGCATTGTGAAATTGTTCATGGTGATTTTTATTTTTGCTGCCATCGTATTCGCAGGCTTTACCCCGGCAGTGCAACATTTGTGGAACTGGCTCATGCCGGAAATTTTCGGGTTGCACATGATCACCTACTGGCAAGCCTTTGGCCTGCTGGGCCTAAGCTGGCTCTTGTTCGGTGGCCCAAGAATGTTCCCACGCCAGGCCGGAGGCGGCCACTGGCGTCATCGCATGCGCGAACGCTGGGAACAGATGACTCCCGAAGAGCGCGAAAAACTCCGCTCCGGTATGCGCCACGGCTGCGGCCCATGGGGAGAAGCAAAATCCAAGAGCGTGGAGTCCTAAATATGTTGAATTTCTCGACGATCTCCGCAGCGTTTCTCGGCGCCCTCTGCGTTTTAAGGTTTGTTGCCTCCATCATTACAAAATCATGATCCCAGAGGGTTAGGCTCCGGAGGCAAAAACGGCGGCATCGGAGGAGGAATCTCGGGTGCCGGAGGCACAGAAGGAGCAGGCGGCGCCGAATGCAGCAAAGCATCCAGCCTGGGATAACGTGAAGCCAGGAAGTGAATGGAGTATGCGGGAAAGAAAACCGCCATCGGTACGCTGACAAAGGCGATCACATACAAAAGAACTAAGAACCCGATTGTCCCTAGAACAATCGTCAGCGTGATCGTAACAACATTCCAGGTAAGTCCAGCGCCGGCAGCGGCTACTCCAGCCACGATGCCAGCAATAAATGTAGGAATGCCAACAATCAAAATCACAATAAAAATAATGATGCCAAAAATAATTCCCGCTGCAATCGCCAGCACAAGTTTCATCAGAATATAACCGGCATAGCTTCCCTTGTCTGGTTTCATCAGTGACCACAGCCGTCGCCACCCGTCCATCACCGTAAGGTTCTCTACTGCCATGTACGGCACAACGAAATCCTTCGTTAGCACCTGGATCACTCTGACAACAATCGCATACGCCATGAAGGCAACAAAAAGAACAAGGCCGCCGAGAACTAAAGGCAAAATATGTTGACGGGGTTTTTGCAACCATCCAGCTGCCCAGGCTATCGCCAGAGGAACGCCGGTAAGAATTGCAAAACCCATCATCGAGCCTATGCCAAAAACCAATTGCCAAAGAAAATATCGCCACCCGCATTCCTTACGGCGTTCCCAAAATTCACCTAGGCGGCACTCTTTTGCGACGATGCTGTCAAATAAAACAAAACGCATTCTGCTACCCAGATAAGCGAGTACCAACCAGAACAGGATGCAGAACACAATCCCCAACGTCACGAGTCCGGCAATCAATGCCGGATGTGCATGCCATACATCGAGGATCTTGTGAAAAGCTCCGGCATCAGGCATGTTGTCCCCGCTGCCGTGCCGGGTATTGGGAAAACTCGTGGGTGCGTTGCATCCACCACCGGAACTGATTTCTCCAGTCAAAAACCCAACCAGCGCCAGCCTTGCCCACTGCGCAAAACGAAATGGTTGGAAAAGCTGCTTCTTGGCGTGCTCAATAGCAGGACTAACGGCTTCTGAAGCTGAAAGTGGCAAGAGGTTACCTCGAATTGCTGAAAGTACTGGAATAGGCGGGAGAGGTCAATGGGAAATCGATGAGTGCTGGATGAGAACGCGCGTAATGAATTGCCAACCCATCATCTGCGACGATCTGTAAATTACTTTCGTAAGCCCACACAGAAGCCGTATCCAGTGCGCCTTGGCAATCGTAGGCCGTCCCACCAGAAAATCCATTGGCGATTTGGAAAACCATTTGCTGATCATGCCTTTGGAGAAAACCGTTCCCGGAGGCCAACAAAAAATGCTCGAACCCACAATGCAAAAACTGGCAACCATGTACGAGAAGCACCCGCAACGGGGAAGTGACGGACTGCTCCATGAACTCGACAGCATGACCAAAATCAGTATCGAGCAGGGGCACTTGCTAGCCGGCCTGCACGCTGCCATCAAACCAAAGCTGTCAGTTGAAATTGGCCTGGCCTACGGCTTCTCCACGCTCTTTATCCTGGACGCGGCCTTTCAGACCAATGCCTCCTGCCGTCACATCGCCATTGACCCTTATCAAGATGCCATGTGGCATGGCATAGGCCGTCAGGCGGTAAAAGAAGTAAATTTCGACAGCAAATTTGAATTCATTCAGGAAACATCAGTCACGGCGCTGACCGAAATGCACAAGCAGGGAACCAAAGCTGACTACATTTACATAGACGGCGCTCACACCTTCGACTATGCGCTGGTGGATTTCTTCTGCTCCGACCGCGTACTCAACATCGGCGGATTGGTGATCTTCGACGACATGTGGATGCCATCCATCCAAAAATTAGCTTCATTCATCCGCAACAACATCGGCAGCTATCAGGAAATTCCGACGGATGTAAAAAATGTTTTCTGTCTAAGAAAAATCCAAGAAGACGATCGCCCCTGGAACCACTTCGCCGCGTTCTGAAACGGCGCATAACACAGAGGAGCAACCATGGACTTACCCATCGACATCTACCAGCGCTATCTGCAATACTTCGCCAACACCCCCGGCTGGTTCTATCCCCAGTCCGCCGCCATCTGGGATACGCTCCTCAGCTATCAGGAAGCCAGCAACAATACTGGCAATATCCTCGAGATCGGAGTCTTCCAGGGAAAGTCTGCGGGAATGCTGGCGCTGCATCGCCAGGGAGAAGAAACCTGCGTATTCGTAGACCCGGCTCCGCTGAACGAAGTGCGCCTCAGAATCGAACAAGTAGTCCCCGGCGCGAAATGCGAATACATGCAGGAGATGTCACAATTTCTCCCGCGCCACTCATTTGTGAGAGAAGCCGCGCGGGACTTCCGCTGGATTCATATCGACGGAGAGCACTCAGCGCAAGCAGTGAGTAATGACCTGGCCCTGGCGGAAATGTTACTGAGCGACAAAGGCATCCTAGTGCTGGATGATTTCTTCTCCCCAGGCTACCCGCAAATCACTCAAGCGTTGTTCCGCTTCCTTGAAGCTACACCGGGCCGCTTGACCTTAATTCTTTGCGGATACAACAAAGGCTACCTCTGCCGTCCGCGCGCCGCGCACGAATACCTCACCTTCATGCGCACCTCGCTTTATTCCAACTTGGCGAAGCGTGGCAGCCGCGGAGTCACCGTCTGCAAAACCTCCGAGCCCGCCGACATGAACACTTTTGGCATCATCGAGCGCTACAACGACATGGACTACCGCGGCCCTGACTGGGATATCGCCAACATCTATATCTAAAAGTGTAGGGCGGACACTCCTGTTCCGCCCTCTTGCCGCCCAACTACTATCTGCAAGCGATAGCCATCCAGTCAGGAATGGCTAATGTGATTTGAAATACTGCACCGCCCGCTCATGCGATTCAGCGGCTTTGCGCGTCTTGAACGTTCCCAGATTGCGGCGCTTGCCGGTCTTAGGGTTTTTCTTGCGTGAATAAAGCCGGAATTCCCCCGATGAAATTTTGCGGATCATAAATATCACTCCGCAAATTTCGATGAGCGTACATGCAGAGAGGTGGCCCGGGAAAATGGTTATTCACTGCCCAATGACTTTCAGCAAATCCTTGCCACCTGATGCACTCTGGTTTTTCTTTTTACCAGGCCCGTTTTGTTTAGGGCTTGCAAGCCCCCGCATCAATCCCTGGCCACGCAGCACCTGCTGGCCAATAAAATGAGACGCCCAAAAAATCTCTCCAGCTGTAACCGGGCCAAGCTTCTGGTGCCCAACTGACGCCAGGGCCATCGAAGCAAAACATCCACACCGGGAGCAGTCTGGGTCCCCACCAAACTGGCAAGGCTCAACCCGCGTAGTGAAGTCCGCAGAAAGTGTCCGCGTAGTCTGCGCAAAAATGCATAGCTCAGGCGATGCAGGAGGAGTCAAGAATTCCCTGATCACGCTTTCCGGCATCTCGAGTTTTGGTTGTGCCCGATGCAATCGCAATAGTGTTTCCACCACGCGATCACGTTCCTCAAAACTAAGGCACTCAATATCGTGGGCTCCGCGTTGCGGAGTAAAAATGCTCATCCAGATTTTCTCTACCGCCGGATTCGCCGACCAGAGATCCACAAACTCGGGAATATATTCGCTACGCTTGACCATGGCGCTGGTGATGGTGCAATGCACGACAATTCGTTGTCCCTCAATATTGCGAAGAATACGTTCATACGTGGCAGGCTTACGTCGCAGATCATGCTCCGGTTGCAACCCGTCAATCGAAACCGCAATTTGCAAATTTGGCAACTGGGCCCATGACACTGGAATCGGACGGAACGCGCTGGTCACCACTTGTATGTGTGCCCGCTTCACCAACTGTGGCAGCAAAATTTCAAGTTCGCGATAACGCACCAGCGGGTCGCCGCCCACAATCGATAGATGAAGCGGTTTGTACTCATCCATCAGATGAAGCACGCGCGCAATCAGTTCCTCACCTTTGAAATCGGACAAACTGCGCAGGTTGGTAGTGCCGAGGTGAGTGTCTTCATACGCATAACACCCCGGACAGCGCAATGGACATTCTCGTGTGATCTCAAGAGAAAGCGAGGGTACCCGGCCTAGCAGAGTTCGACCCCAGGTTTGCAGAACTGGTTTAATTCGTATGCCCATCCTTAATAGGATGCCGACGACGGATGATCGGTAGAGACCCAACCACTCGTCAGTCCATTAGTACGTTCGTCTTACAGTCCTTTACACACCTCGTCAGTTGTCCCCAGTTGGCATCTGCGATTCGGGTAAAATAACGCCTTATGCGACTCGCCGCTGTTCTCGTGTTGCTATGTGTTGCCTGCATTGGCCAGGTGTCCCCGCCCATTCCCGCCAGCCAAGTGCCACAGCGCAAAGAGATACTTCAGAACCATCGCGTCACCATAAGCCTGCTTGCACTGGCGCCCCATGAAGCGACACCCATGCATCAGCACGACCGCGACATGCTGGCGGTTTTCGTGAACGGCGGGCACACACAAAACACAATTCTTAGCCACACACCGGCAGCGGACAACATGGTGGTGGGTGAGGCCCGGTTTATCAATGCAGGTTATACGCATGCCATTAGCAACGAAGGCGCTGACCCATTTCGCGTTGTGACCGTCGAGTTTGCCGACCCGCAAGGCAAGATGGAGCCCGTCGGTACCACTTCCCGCTACTGCAATCCAGACAGCACGACAGCTTGTGTGGATGAGAAAAATCTTTTCTGCACTCTGAAAGTCTGCGTGGAAGATGTCACTATCGCACCCGGAGCGATCACCACCCGGCACACTCACTCTACAGATCACGCGCTGGTCGCAATATCAGACTACGAACTGACCGACCAGGTTGAAGGCAAAGGCACGGTCATCCACGCGCGCAAAAGTGGAGAGGTCGAATTTACGCCGGCCGGCATCACCCATCAGCTGACCAACACCGGCCAAACTCCCGCACACTTCACCGTCATTGTGTGGCGATGAGGCCTATCGCGGCATATCAGTTCTTGAGTTGAGGGCAGAAATAGTGCTGACTTGAGTTTCGAGAGATTCCTTGGCCAGGCGAATGTGCAATTCGAGCGCGGAGCTCAATCCTCCAACCACCCGTTCTACTTCTTCTGAGGTTTTCACAGCAATTGCTTGGGTACACAGCTGCTGATCCGCATCTCGGTATATTGTGGCACCGTCAGTACGATATCGAACATTGCCAAAATCCAGCATCAGGTCTTTTAGTGTAAAGATCGTAAGATTTAGTAAAGAGTAAACAGGCTGAATTTTGGGAAAGGCTAATCGGCAGTCATCTGCCCAAAATCTTCCTGGCAAAAGCCCGCGCAATCGTAATCGGATGAGTCGCCAAAGTGCAGATTTGTCCCATCACACTCAGTGGCTCATGAAAAACGCCGAGCTGCCTCAACACCGTCCCGCGGTCGTAATAAATTTTCTCCCCAGCCAGACGGTCATCAACATCAAACGTATAGATCCCACAAAGCGGAAACTCAATCCGCCGCCCCGTCGCCGGCAACCCGCGCCATCCACCGAGATGCGTTCCGCGAATCACAACTTCAACCAGAACAGCATCCTCTGCCACATGCCGCCGCTGTACCTCTATTTCTAAATCAGGCAGCGCCTTCATCAGCTGCTCATAAAATTGTCGGACTCCGTCACGCCCTTTGTAGTGTTCGCCCCACGGTTCATCATCGTATCGCGCAGTGTCGCCAAAGGTGGCGATAACGCCTTCCAGGTCATGGGCATTCTCAAGCCGGATATGTTCTTCCACCAACGCGGTCCGATTTGAAATAGATGAAGCCGCCATAAGTTTATCGTCCGTGCTGACACACAAAGCAGATCTCTACTCTCGAGGAATTACGCCCGTCCGGCAAACTCCCGGCTTTCCGTTGATACTTTCACCCGTTCCCCTTCTTTAATAAAGAGAGGAACGCGTATCTCCAGCCCTGTCTCCAGCTTTGCCGACTTGGTCACGCTGCCGCTCGAGGAGTCGCCCTTGACTCCCGGTTCTGTAGAGGCTATGTTCAGCTCAACAAATATAGGCAGATCAAGACCAATAGGATTCCCATTGTATTTGCGCAATTCGATAATTGCGCCTTCCACCAGAAAATCCAACGCATCCCCGACCATCCCGCTGGTGAGCGTGAGGGTCTCGAAACTTTCCTGGTCTAAAAAATGAGAACCATCGCCATCGCTATAAAGATAGGAGGCTGGAACTGAATCCAGATCAGGGTCCTTAAATTTGTCGCTGGCCTTAAATGATTTCTCAAAAACCGCATTGGTGAGCAGGTTGCGCATCTTCAGGCGCACCAGCGTCTGGCCCCCACGTGCCGTAGGCGTGTTCACCACTGCTTCCAGGCAGAGGAATGGAGTGTTTTCAAACTCAAAAAACGTCTTGCGTTTGACGTCTATAGCATCAATAAGTGCGGCCATAAAATCCTCGAAGTGATATACACCATATGATAACCGCGAGAATTCTGGTTTGCGTTAGTTGCAATGTCAAAGATTTTAGTTCACCGAGGAGAATCAGCATGAAAACGGACCTAAAGCTGGCGCTGGCAGTGTTAGTTGGTGTCTCAATCGGCGCTGCTGGCGCCAGGGCAATACACGCGCAGCAAGTCAAAACTCCACCTGCATATGTGATCGCGGAAGTCGAAGTAACGGACCTCCCGGGCATGCAGCGATATGGCCAGAAGGTGCCGGAAACACTCACGCCTTTCAATCATCAGTATCTCGTTCGTAGCAACAAGATCCAGTCTCTCGAGGGTGAACCGCCAAAGGGCGGTATTGTGGTAATTGCCTTCGACAGCGTGGAGAAAGCGCGCGCGTGGTACGACTCGCCGGCGTATGCAGCAATCCGCCCGATCAGGCAAAAAGCAGCGAAGAGTCGCATCTTTATCGTCGAAGGTATTGCACCGCAGTGAGGCGCTTAAAAAAGATGAGGAGTCTTCCATGACACCAGCAACCAACAACGGGATCATAGACAAAGCAAGCAATCACACAGTCGAGCAAACGGTGGACCGGCTTAAGAATATTCTCCAGGCCAAGGAAGTCACGCTATTTGCTTTGGTAGATCACAGCGGAGAAGCGGAAAAGGCTGGACTGAAAATGCCTCCTACCAAGTTACTTATTTTTGGCAGCCCCAAGGCCGGCACCCCTTTGATGCTTGCCTCTCCCAGCATTGCCATTGATCTTCCACTAAAGATTCTGGTTTGGGAAGACACTCATGGCAAAGTCTGGGTCAGTTACAACAGCCCGGCCTATTTGCAGCAGAGACACAACCTGCCGGCGGAGTTACTGCAAAATATCGTGGTCGTTGAAACTTTGGCGGCGATGATATCGGGAGAAGTGTGAGTGCCCGGAGGCATTATTGAAGCCTTAAAATTAATCGGCGGGTCGGCGCATCTTCTCAGGGGAACTCACGTCCTCCTCACAAATAACTCAACCAACCCCAATCCCGGTGCCGCCCTCGAAATTCCATGAACCACCGGCAAGGCAGATAGAGAATGCCTATCGCCAGAATCCACATCACATATATAAAAGGTAGACCGTGACCGTAACCGAAAGGTCTCTGCGCAAAGTCGGCGATGACGGTGCCGTGGAAAATTGGCTGATGAAAGGCCAATGCCACTATCCTCGCTAAGAGGTTTAGCAAATAGAGATGCAGCACGTAGTAAAACAACGGCACCCGGCCATAGACCAATAGGATCCGGCTCAACCCGCGCTGCGCTTTGGCTCCGTCAATTAATCCGAGCAGGGTAAGTGCCGGCCCGAGTGTTACCAGCAAGTAGTCCAGAGAAGGTGGATACTTGAGCACATTAAAGAATGAAATGATGGTCAACGAAAGTGACGCTTGAACACTCCATGGACCGGCAGAGCGCGGGTATCCGAACATCAATCCAGCGATACCATTTCCATAAAGATTGATCCCACGCAGTACAAAAAAGAGGGCCGTCGCGGTGATGCCGATAGTCAGAATCCATTTGCGGTGGTCTGGCCGGAGCAACAATTTTCCAAAGGCAAAACCCAGGCACATCACTCCCACATACGGAACTAGGACGTACCTCACAGAGAATAAGTGACCGGCGATCTGAAGACGGCCAGGTGAGTGTACGAACATCCACACCCAGTAAAACTTTCCAAACGATGCTGGATTAATCGGATCAAGCAGATTGTGAGTGGCGACCATCACAAACCCGAGCGCTGCAATCCAACGCAGCGGAAGCCGCACGATCAGCGCCATCGTCACCATGCTCCAACCTAAAATCCAAATCACTCCCGCCTGTGCCCACGGGACAAAACCCCAGGCGAAGTCAACGACTGTAAATTCGAGTAACACGAGCCATAGACCACGCGTAAAGAAAAACCAAGAAACCTGCGGTATAGATTTTCCCCGGCGAGTGGATAAGAACGCGCCCGTTCCAGCCAGAAATGCAAATACTGGAGCACAGTAATGAGTGATAAAGCGGGTAAAGAAAAGTGCTCCATAGGTATGCGCCATGTCTTCAGGCGCAAACCGCAGATGAGTCATGAAGTCGCGCGTGTGATCCAGCGCCATGATGACCATGGCGAGTCCGCGCAAAACATCCACAGAAACTAACCGTTGAACCGGCGACGCGAGCGGAAAAAGTTTGTTACTGACAGTGGGAGCCGCAGGGGACGCGGCTGTCGTCACCATCCGCAGAAACTCAAAGCAAACGCCAAGTCTTTATTCATATGTAATCGTAATGTGTAATACCGCATCGGAGGCGTTGCGGATGTCAAGAAATTGTAAATAGACAATGCGCAGTTAGATTGAAGCTTGGTTCACATTTTTCTGTGTGATGTCTTGTCTTAGCGATAGGGCGCCGCTCAATTCAAGAAGGGAATAACTCTATGGGCTATAAGTTCATTTGGGGCTAACGCCGTAGCCCTGCCTTTGTGACCTTAAAATGGCCCGCGACGACGTCTCAGTCGAACAGCTGCGGCAAGGAACACCGCAGTAATGGCCAGTCCAAGCCAAAAACCAGGGCTGAGCAAAAATTGCCCGGGCGAACCCATTGGCAGTAAATCTATTGCCACAGTTTTCGCGGTCAACCCGCCGCTGGCCATCTCTCCAGTCGAGCGATATCCGATCAGGTGAATAAAATAGGAGGTGTTAAAGACGATCTTCTCTATGACCACAATCGTAAGCGGGGGCAAAAACGCCCAGAGAAAAGGAGCACGCCGTGCCCACGCTGACACAAGCAGCAACCATCCATAGAGTGGTGCATACCAGAGCCCATGTATCAACACCAGGTGGTAGAACAGCATCACCCATATTTCAAATGTACGGGACCACAGCGATGCTGCGCTTAAACCACTTCCCGTCAATACCACGGTGCTGATCAGCACCATAATGAATTGCATAACAACCGTGACCGCGAAGGTGATTAGCGGAAGCACCGCCAGTGGAATCGCTGCCTTCGCCAGTGCAGTCGTAATGTCAGAAACTGGCAGCGACTTCCAAAATAAAATGCTGCGGTCACGGCGTTCGCCGTAGAACGCATCCAGGCAGTAAAACACCGCGACAAGTAAAGTTACCCCCATGAGCGCGAGCGCGGCGAATGTGGGAGGCTCTTCAAGTGCTGCGCGCCGCACCGCCGGATCCTGCGTCGTAAGCGCGCGTCCG
Source organism: uncultured Acidobacteriaceae bacterium (assembly GCA_963792305.1). Taxonomy (GTDB): domain Bacteria; phylum Acidobacteriota; class Terriglobia; order Terriglobales; family Acidobacteriaceae; genus CAWBXL01. The sequence continues at coordinate 17,518 of CAWBXL010000021.1, forward strand.
AGCGAGGCGATGATGAAGCTCACCAAAGCCACTCCAGCAACCGCAACCGGTGCAATGTAGATCGAGCGGTACTCCCATATTTCACGGCGCAGCGACCAATAAAAACGTCGAACCGGAGAAATAGCCACGGGCGCAATCACCTGCGCTTCAAGAGAAGGCACAGGGCCTGCATTCGCTTGCGCATTCATCGGGCAGCTCCTTGCGCATGACCGTCTTGGGTTCCGATCACGGCTACGAACAAATCAGCGATACTCGGCGTACGCACTTCGCCAAGCGGAGTAAGTTGTTCTCGATTGATGCCGTCAAATAGCAAGATGCTGCGCCCGAACGCCTGCCGTTCATGTGCCGGCCTTAGCGCCCGCGCCGCGGTCACCTGTTCAGGATTCACCGTCACTTCCTGATACCGCGATTCAAATTCTTCCATGCTGCAATCGAGCACGATGCGTCCGCGATGAATGAACATGAGATCGGTCAGCACATGCTGTACTTCCTCCACCTGATGTGTAGTGACGACAATCGTGCGGCTACGGTCGAAGTAATCATTCAGCAGAGAATCGTAGAACTGCTTGCGATACAGTATGTCGAGTCCAATCGTCGGCTCGTCCAGCACCAGCAATCTCGCGTCAATGGCCATGATCAGCGCCAGGTGCAATTGGGTCACCATGCCTTTCGACAACTCCCGTACCTTACTGCTGCGGCGAATCGTTGTCTTCGCCAGGAAACTTTCGGCTTTCGCCCGGTCAAAGCGCGGATGCACTCCGGCCACGTAATCAAGCGCTTGCGAAACCCGCAGCCAGCGCGGCAGCACAGCGACATCGGAGATGAAGCACACGTCGCACATCAGCCGCTCGCGTTCGCTCCAGGGATCGTGCCCCAACACTTTCAATTCGCCCTCATAGGAAGTCAGTCCGAGGATCGCGTTGAGAGCTGTCGTCTTACCCGCCCCGTTCGGACCGATAAGCCCAAGAATGCGTCCCTCCTCCACATGCAAATTAATCCCGTCCACCGCGACCGTGGCGCCGAATGCTTTACGCAGACCGCGGGCTTCTATGCATGCCATAGCTTCAGCGCTCCTCTTCTTTAGCTTTCGACCGGCGCTTTGCCGCGCCGTCAAGTAGCTTCTTCCGCCGTGAG
>CAWBXL010000022.1:0-9452 GCA_963792305.1 uncultured Acidobacteriaceae bacterium
GATTAAGTGTTTGGCTGTTTCCAAAATGCCGGCAAAAGATTTGACCGCAGAGGGCGCAGAGAAAGCCGCGAAGGTCGCCGAGAAAGTCCAAACGGGTTCCTTCTTTTGCTGCATTCCTCGGAAAAATAAAAATATTGAGTTACTGGGCTTTAACGAAATCCTCCATCACGGCTTTGCGCATCAGGTCTGGCGGCAGCAGTCCTTGCGACAGAAGAAAATCATGGAATTTTTTTGCATTGAATTTTGGGCCTAAGGCCGCTTCCACATCTTTCCGCAGCGCGATTAGTTTTGTATAGCCGTAGAAATAGCTATTGGCCTGGCCGGGGGCACGGTAGGTGTAGCGCTCGACTTCTTGCTGGGCCATGGCATGGGACTGGACTACATCCTGTTCTAGTATGCGGTAGGCATCTTCAGGTTTGATTTTTCCTGCTTGAAACTCTGGATCGATGAATGCTCTGGCTGCACGAAGCAGACGATAGTCCAGCGAGACCAGCTGTCCTTCCAGCGGCATGTATGGCTTGGTGATGTATTCCGAGTAGAGTCCCCATCCTTCTACGTTGGTGCTGTTGAAGGCGTAGCGGATTCTTGCCAGCGAGACGCCGCGCTCCAGCATGGCGTCGAATTGCAGCTCGTGGCCGGGGCGGGCTTCGTGGGCGATCAGCGTCCAGGCGGCTGCGTCGAAGGTGAAGTCGTCATATTTCTCGGCAGCTTTTGTCCGGGAGCCGGCGGAATATTCAGCGGCAGGACAAATTCGCCTTTCTGCCCGGTGTTGTGCAGGAATGGCGGAGGCGACATGTGCGGCGCCGGCTGCTGCGCGGTTTCGGCGGCATCGGCGATGCGGATTCTGGCTGGACGGTCGGGCAGCGTTACCAGTTGTTGATCGACGATGATTTTTTCAATTTGCTTCAGCCGGTCCTGATAGAGCGGCAGGATAGCGTCGCCTATGATCTGTTTCTTTTTCAGCTCACGGATCACGTCGCGATAGTCGCTCGACGGCAGATTTCGTTGCTTGGCAATTTGTTCAGCGATGGGTTTCATCTCCGCTTGCCACTCGTTGAAGGAATTATGCGCCATCGCAGCGAGTTGGTCCGGCGGAATGTCAATTCCGTAGTCTTCGAGATTCAACGCATATTCTTCCGGCGGCAGGCGGAAATCGGTGCGTGCTTTGGGCAGGACATTTTCTCTTGTCCAGTTGTCGTACTCTGCAAGCTGCGTTTTTAATTTTTCGTAGGGCTCCTGCCAGCCTTGGATTTTGTACTTCTCCATCAGCGTTGCCATGCCGCCTACGAAGCTGGAGGTACGTCCCAGTTCGGTTTCGATCTCGGTTTTTGCTGGATAGACGACACCCGGCTTGGCCATCTGCTCTTTTACGCGCTGCTTGAGAATTTCCGTCAGAGGCTTGTAGCCCGGTTCCAGACCGGCATATTTGCGGATGCGCACTACGACTGCGGCGCGGCGCTCGTTCGGCGTTTGCTCATCGAGGAGAATACGAAGGCCGCCGAATACTGCTCCGCTGGCATTTAAAAAAGGGACTTCATGAGCGCGCTGGAAGTCATCTTCGCGGAATTGCAATTCGATCCTGCGGATTACGATCTGCAAATCCTGCAAAACTTCTCTCTGCTTTTCCTGCGCCGCTGCGCTTTTCAGCTTGGTTAGAACGGCCTGCGTCTCGGCGTGCTCCTGGTCTTCATCGGCCAAAGTTGGCTGTGCGATTTGCGTATCGTATTCGCTCAATCCCTGATTGGAGCCTATCTCCGGATGATGTTTGATCTGCACCGAAAGAAGCTGGTTGGTATAGCCGTTGCTGACGGAAATCCAGCTAGGAGGTTCGGCTTTGGACTGGCCCAAACAAAATGCACACAGCCATGAAATAAATGCAAGCAAACTCAATTTACGAAGCAAAGTTCCTCCTCGTCAGATCTCTAGCAACCATATCCACAGGAAATTGCGTGAATGATAACCCAAACCTAACCAATTGGCTTCGCCATCGTGATTCCGTGAGGGTTTTTGTCCAGCCAGGCGCGCGATCGCTTGTAATAGGCCCGGACATTCGTTGATAAAAACTTTACCCATTCACTTTTGCTTTCACCACGTTCTACAGCAAACTTAGCCAGCGCATATCCGTGGACTTCTTCCGGCATGTATCCCAATCTTTGCATGGACCAGCCAGCCTGCCGTTCATCCTGATATTGCGTGAATCGTAGCGCAGCGTTGGCAGTGAAAACACCAAGCCCTAAAAATATTGTCAGCAAATCAGTGAGAGGTTCGTGGTCCTTAGGTTTGGGGTTCAGAAGACCTCCCCCAGAAGGATCACGTGTCCCAGTTCGTGGGCAACAGTTGCAACCAGCACCAGCGGATCTTCGAGCTGAGAACTTTTGATGGCGACAACCATACGCTTCGCAGCTGCGTCTTCGCTGGCGGCGTCATGCGTATAGAGACCGGCAGCACCTCCTGAATCGCCTCGCCAATAGGGAAGGGTCTTGCGTAGTTCCTCGGTTTCGTCTGGGAAAATTTCCAGCTCGATAGCGCTGCGATCTACTTGCATATATGCACACACGCGTTGAAAGAGTTTCTCAACCGCAGCGGGAGTTTTATCGTAAGGATCGGGAAAATCTTCAGCGGTTGGCAGCACAACTTTTGCTTCCAGCATGCAGCGGCGGCCCAGCATTTTTTCCAGCCGATGGAAGCCCTGGTTGATCCACTGGCGCTCTTCCTCGCTGACCGGCAATTTGGCAGACAGACCGAACATTGGATTGGAGTTTTCCGTTGATCCGAAGGGTGAGTATAGTAGATGGCGGTGAGCACACTCGATGGAAAAATTGCGCTGGTGACTGGCGGGAATCGCGGGATTGGAGCTGCGATTTCGCTGGCTTTGGCTGAGGCTGGATGTGATGTCGCGGTCAACTTTCGCTCTAGGGCGGAGGAGGCGGAAAAGATTTGCAGTGAGATTCGCGGTATGGGGCGGCGTGCGATTACGGTGCAGGCGGAATGTTTCATCATCTTCACAAGTGAAGACGATGACGGAACAAGTATCACGCGAACTCGGTGTGGTGGATATTTTGATTAACAACGCAGCCATGATTCGTCCGCAGAAGGTGGAAGACATTTCCGAAGCCGACTGGGACGAAATGATTGATGTGAATTTGAAATCGGCGTTTCTGGTGACGCAGGCTTTTTTGCCGGGGATGCGGAAGAAACAGTGGGGCCGGATTATTAATATTTCTTCCGTGGCGGCGCAAGTTGGTGGGCTGGTTGGGCCGCACTATGCCGCATCGAAGGCCGGGATGTTGGGTTTGGCCCGCGCGTATGCTTCGGTTTTGGTGAAGGAAGGGATCACGGTGAATTCTGTTTGCCCGGCATTGATTGACACAGAGATGGTGAGATCAAATCCGCGGGCGAAGCCGGAGTTGATTCCGGTGGGAAGGTTTGGAGCGGTGGAAGAAGTGGCTTCGGTAGTGCTGATGCTGGCAGGTAATGCTTATATGACCGGGCAGACGGTGAATGTGAATGGCGGATGGTATATGAGTTGAGTTTTCTCGGTTCTTGATTACTGCGCCTCAAATTTGCCGCTTGCGGCGCGTGCAGATGAAAGCATTAGGCGATCTTTAATATCTTGATACACCGCGTCCGGGCCCGATTGTTCATTCAACATACTGAGATGGTGCGACACTGCGCCAACAGAAGTATGCGGTTTTTGATGTTCCGCGAGAGCTAAGGCAAAAGCATCCTTCCCTTGCGTCTCATAGATTGCTTTAAGTTTGCTGAGATATGTTTCCACTTCCTTCCTTTGGGACAGCATGTCAGCAGCAACAGTGGGGTCCCCCACGCTAGTGCCATCTTCGAACTGTACAAACAACAGTTCCGCATTTACATGTGGTTGCTCATTTTGTTGTTGTGGGACATCCATCCCCGAACCCTGATGAAATTCGATTTGCTGCGTTGTATTTGGAGGGAAAGAATGGGCTTTGAAGAAAAAATCATGTTGATACCATCTTGGCTGTTCAATTCCTTCGGGACCAAGCACCTTTATCGTGGCGACAAGAGCAAGGATGTCTTTTTCTGATTTGTTGGTAATGACGACTGTGCCATTTTGATCGATCATGTTCTTTACTGGCGCTGATACTGGAGCGCTGACCCTTTTGAACTGAACGCTGCCGGAAAAGGAAACGATTGAATTTGCCGATGTATCAGTAACCCGAACTAATATTGGCTCGTCAGCAGTCTCAGCGGACAACATAGAGCAACTTACAGTGAGGATCATTACTATAAAAAATAATTTATATATGGTCATGGCCTACTCCTTAATTGCAATCCGACGAAAAATCCAAAGTGGGCCTGATATTGCCCACAGCAATGATAAATGCACTTAGCGCATTTTCATGTTCAGTAACATTGTGACGGATTAGAGCAGGCAGTCCGTATGGCCTATTGCTTGCCCCGCCTTACCGCCAACAGGATCGCCTGCCGCATAGCTTCCAGCATACTGCGCTCATCCGCTTTCCCCGTGCCGGCAATATCGAACGCAGTGCCGTGGTCCACGGAAGTCCGGATCACCGGAAGCCCCACAGTGATGTTCACTCCTGATTCCAATCCCAGCACTTTCACCGGCCCGTGACCCTGGTCGTGATACATAGCAATCACCAGATCAAAATCGCCACGCTGTGCGCGATAGAAAAGTGTATCCGCCGGCAATGGCCCTTCCACATCCCAACCTTTTTTGCGACATGTCTCGACCGCTGGCTGAATTTTTTTCTCTTCCTCGCCGTGTCCGAACAGGCCGTTTTCTCCTGCATGAGGATTGATGCCGCATACTCCAATACGCGGATTAGCAATGCCCGCTTTCTCCAATGCCTCATGCCCACGCGCAATAGTTCGCTCCACTAATCCCGGCTCAATTTTGGCTATCGCATCCAGTAAACCGATATGAGCAGTAACATGCATCACACGCATCTTCGGCGTAGTCAACATCATGGACACTTCATTTGTGCCCGTGAGCGCCGCGAACAATTCAGTGTGGCCGGGATATTTATGTCCGGCAGTGTGCAATGCCTCTTTGTTTAGAGGCGCGGTGCAAATCGCGTCAACTTTTCCGCCGACAGCAAGTTTCGCGGCCAGCTCAACATAGCGGAAAAGCCGCATCTCCGGCAATGGAGCAAACTTTCCCCAGGGGAGGTCCTTTGGAACCAGTTTCAAATCCAAGCAATCAACGGTTCCAAGTTGATAAGTAGCTTGGTCCCACGTATCAGGCCCAAGACTGCGGACCTCAAGCTTGCTTTTCACGATCCGGCCAGCTTCTTTTAATCGTTCCGCATCACCAATCACCAATGGCCGGCATTGATCATAAAGTTCTGCGTGCCCCAGGATTTCATGATGACCTCAGGGCCGACACCCGCAGCGTCTCCCATGGTGATGGCGATGATGGGCAGCTCTGTAGTCACGTTATTTTCCTGGTTTAAGCACAGCGGTGCGGTCGAGATCGCGTAGGAATTGCCGGCAGTGCTGCAAGGTTTGCGGATTCCCGAAGTCGCCCGCTTTGGTGATGACCGGCAACCGCCGGCTCCAATTTTCGGTGACGGAAAATGGCAAGCCAGGTTCCAGTTCTTTCACCAGGCGTAAGCCTGTGACTCCCCAGGTCTGCAACACCAGACGCGCCGTCTCGCCGCCGGTCACAACCAATGCCCCAACTTTTCCGTAATGGGGCACGATCATCTGCGCCAGCGCGGAGGAAAGCAGGCGCCCCGCGTCGATTTTCAATTTATCTTCCGTGCCCAGCATCACCACAACATCACGTTTGGTAGCGAAGGCATCGGAGAGGGCGCGTTCGTGCTCACGCCGTTTATCCATGCTTGCCAGCAGGTCACTAGGAGGAATCGTAATGGCAATGATTTCAGAAGATGCCGTAAGCGTCTTTCACCTGTTCACGCGAGACGGCGGCAGAAGAACCAACCACGAAGAGTGTGGGACCTGAAGCCAGGGGTTGATCAGAAGTTGTGGAAGTTGTAGAGGTAAGGGAAATCGCTCTGGGCAGATGGTAGGCCAGACCCGCGGAGCCGGCCCAGACCGTGCTGTGTCCGAGCGTGACTGTAGCTTTGGCTATCGACTGCAAATCCTTGTCGGTTTCTGCATCGCAGACCAGCACGTCAAGCCCTTCCGCGAGTTTGGTCATCTCTTGATGCAGGTTGCCGTTACTGGAACGGATTGTTTCCAGCGAGAGGACAGCGGAACGCATCCCTGATTCCTCGAGCATCGCAGGAATATAAGAGCTGCCTTGCTTGCCGTCGCGTTGCCAGATTTCCATTTCTTCCAGCGGTTTTCCGTTGAGCAGTTGCTTTCCTTGTTTGGTAGTGCGGCCATTTGCCGGAAAAGCTGGAGCGAGCACCGCGACGATATGTCCCTGTTGTGTAGTCGCGCTGCGTTGTGTAGTGAGCACGGCAGCCAACTCTGCGCCTACGTTGCCGCGCAGGGTCGAGTCCAGTTTCTTAAATACAACTTGTTCGCGGCTCGACATGTAGCGCCGCATGAGCATGGCAGTTTCCCAGACTGCGCGTTTCGGGTCGAGACCCCGCGTGTCCGCGTCAACGGACAGCACATCCGCATCCACAGGGTTTACGGAATTCCCCAGCATGACAACGGTATGCAAGCCAGAACCGGCGCAGGCCATCCCACAATCAGCGGCCCCGGAAAGATCATCAGCGATGATAAGAATTTGTCGCATGAATATTAGTCAGCACTAACAGGATATTCCGCCTTCGCACTTTTTAGTTGTACTTCCGCGCCCCTGTTTACGCGCCGTGCCCACCACGCAGTCAATGGAGGCGTCAGCATGGCTGTGACAATGACGCTGGCAGCAACTAATACAGTTGCAGGCCCAGCAGCGTCAGAATACTGAGAGTCTGCAGCCGCCACCAAGATGGGTACAGCAGATGCATTCCCCGCAGTCGTCGCTGCGGCAATTCCTGCTGTCCCTTTGCCGCCAAACAACCGGTCAACCAGAATCAGCGCTGGAGAAGACACGATCACCACCGCGATTCCTAGTATCACTCCCAGCAATCCCGCCGCCCACAAGCGATGCAAATCAAGAGTTGCGCCTAAAGCAAAACCGAAAAAAGGGATCATAGGCAGGACGGCAGCACCAAAAAACTTACGGATTTCAGAATCAAGATTTCCCAGGACGATTCCCACACACAGCGGCAGGATCGCTCCCAACAAGGTCTGCCAGGGAAAACTTGAAAGCCCTGCAACCCCGAGCGTAATCATGGTGAAAAACGGCCCCGATTCCAGAGACATCACAGAGTAAGCGGCCGCCTCTTCGCTGGTCCCGTACTTGCCCATCAATGCCATGTACAAACCGCCGTTGGTGTCATTCAAGGCGGCAACCACGGCGAGTGCCGAGAGACCGGCAAACCAACCACTCTTAATTGGCTGTGTCCCAAGGAAGTGACCAATGACAACAGCGGCTCCAATTCCCAGCAAAATCTTGGTAGCCATCAAAAGCCCACCGCGGCGCGCTACGCCGGGAAGCGATCTCACATCAATAGTGGCCCCCATGCAGACATAAAAGACTGCAAGAATGGAAAGTGAGCCCGTGAACAAGGCCTTAGTGAACGATCCAAAGAAATCCGCTGCATGGGGAAATACTGTGATGATTACCGACCCGATGATCATCGGCACAATCATCAACCCGCCAGGTATTCGCTCGATGGTGCGTTTGATCGGAATTTGCATATGCAGAAATGCGCTGTCAGTGTAGCAGTAGAGAACCTTCGGAGAAGATGAATCCTAAACGTGCGAAATGGATAATCGATTCGGTACTCAATAATTTAAATCTAGTGTCCCTTAGCCAGATAGTTGGCCTCGCTCAGATCCAGTTCATGCTCGAGATTGCGCAAAGATTCGTCGTTGATGCGTCCCTGATTGCGTAAGCCAACCGCGGTATGCCGTTCTACGCGCAGCAATTCGCGCGATAACTCCAAGTGGCGTTTATATTGCGCCGGAGAGGCAACGTCACCCAAAGTTTCCGCTCCTGCGAGTGTTGCCAGGCGATTGCGGTAATGCTGGGTCAGGTCTTTGTAGATTTCAATATATTCAGGCTTGTCGTTTTTCTCGCTGTCTTCCAGATACTTCAGCGCAGCCTGGAGAATAATGCGCCGTGCTTCCTCTTCTTCGATGTCGGGTCCGGCAGTTCCATCTAGTCCGAGCAATCGGATCAGCGGTGGCAATGTAAGCCCCTGTAGCACGAGCGTCACCAGAATGACGCTGAAGGCGAGAAAGATAATCAGATTTCGTTGGGCAAATGGAGCGCCGTTGGCCAAGGTTTGCGGCAGCGCGATGGCCGCAGCCAATGCAATCACTCCGCGCATCCCAGCCCATCCGGTGATGAATATCGCTTTGGCCGGCGGTTGCCGCTCCGGCTGATGAAGAATGTGCATACGAACTAAATAGGCAAAGCGGGCTCCGGGATATGTCCACAACAAACGAAGAACGATCACGAGCGCGCTGAAAAGCCCTCCGTACAGCAGCAGCTCACGCATGCTGTGATCGCGGATCCCCTGCATCACGTAAGGAAGTTGCAATCCCAATAAAACGAAAACCAGTCCATTAAGAATGAAATAGAGCACGTCCCAGAAAGCCCGCGCTTGCAAGCGCACCGTGGGAGAAAAGAAGTGCGAACTCATGCGGCTTAAGTAAAGTCCACAAGCAACGACTGCCAACACACCGGACGTATGGATTGCATCGGCCGCCAGGTAAGCCGCATAGGGAACCATAATGCTCAGCGTGATCTCGATGGGGCCATCTTCAAGGTGATGCTCGATCAAATCCACAATTACTCCGACCAAAAGGCCGACCGCGATTCCCGCGACCGTAAGGTAGACAAGCCGCCATAAACCTCCTCCCAGCGTAGGAGTGCGGCCTGCGACCAGCATGGCGACACCAAATTCCAGCGCCAGCAGACCCGTGGCATCGTTGATAAGGCTTTCTCCTTCGAGAACGTCCACAACGCGCTTCGGCAATCCCAACCGTTTTGCAATGCTGGTAGCGGCAATCGTGTCGGTAGGCGCAACCACCGCGCCAAGCACAAACCCCATGCGCCAATCAAAGCCAGGAAGAAACCACGGAGCCAGTATGGCCACACACAAGACAGTGAAAGTGACCAACCCAAACGCCAGACTTGAAATGCTCACCAGGTTGTAAGAAAACTCACGCCAGGAAGTTCCCCACGCCGCATAGTAAAGAAGCGGTGGCAGCACAACGAAGAAGACAACTTCAGGATCGAACGTGATTCGTGGCGTCCCCGGGATGAAACTGAGCAACAAACCGCCAATCACAAGAACGATGGGATAGGCAATTTCCAGCTTGCGGGCTAGGTATCCGAACACAATCACAAAAAGCAGCAGACTCAGGAAAATGATCTGGACTTCGTGAATGCCGCCGCTTTGCAGGGCAGTTACCAT
>CAWBXL010000023.1:0-8690 GCA_963792305.1 uncultured Acidobacteriaceae bacterium
CGGGGACAGACGAGTCGTACCTCGTTGCAAACTCCTACGAATAAATCCCCGGCGCCTCATGCCCAAGCTTCTGCACGTACTCAACATACGACCCCGGATAAACCGTAGGATTGCGGTCGGTGCCGCTTTCGCCGCCGAGTTCCAGCACGCGTGAGCCGAGACCGCGGAGGAACATGCGGTCATGCGATACGAAGATCATGGTGCCTTCAAAATCTTTCAGGGCGTCCACCAGCATTTCCTTGGTCGCAAGATCCAGGTGATTGGTCGGTTCGTCGAGCACCAGGAAGTTTGGCGGGTTGTAGAGCATGCGCGCTATGGCCAGCCGCGACTTTTCTCCGCCGGATAGGGCGCGGATCTTTTTATCTACGTCTTCGCCGGAGAACTGGAATGCTCCCGCCAGATTCCGTAACGCCCCGATACTGTCGTGGGGAAAATCTTGTTGCAGCTGTTCGCTGACGGTGAGATCGGAATTGAGCACATCCAACGATTGTTGCGCGAAGTAGCCCATGTGCAGACTGGCGCCGAGCCGCACGCTTCCGGCATCTGGAGCGCTGGCCCCGGCAATCATTTTTAGTAGCGTGGTTTTGCCCGCGCCGTTTCTTCCCATGACGGCCCAGCGTTCTCCGCGGCGGATGGTGAGATTGAAGCCGTCGTAAATCACACGCGGGCCGTAACTCTTGTGCAGATTCTCCAGCACGGCCACCTGTTCGCCGGACCGCGGAGGCACACGAAAGTTAAATTCCACCACTACGCGTTTCTTCGGCAGTTCGATCTTCTCGATCTTGTCGAGCGCCTTGATGCGGCTCTGCACCTGGGCCGCTTTGGCTGCGTGCGTTCTGAAACGATCGATGAAGCGTTGTTCTTTGGCCAGCATGGACTGCTGCCGGGCGAACGCTGCCTGCTGGTTGGTCTCGCGGATCGCGCGCTCGCGCTCGTAGAAGTCGTAGTCACCTGAGTAGGTGATGATTTCGCCGCCATCAATCTCGGCAATCTTTGAGACGATGCGATTCATGAACTCGCGATCGTGCGAAGTCATCAGCAGCGCGCCGGGAAATGATTTGAGAAATTTTTCGAGCCAGATGATGGATTCGATGTCGAGGTGGTTCGTCGGTTCGTCCATCAACAACACGTCCGGCATTCCGAGCAGGACACGCGCCAGAGCAACGCGCATTTTCCATCCGCCGGAGAGCGCGCCCACGTCGCCGTCAATCTGATCGTCTTTGAATCCCAGACCGTGGAGCACTTCGCGCGCTTGCGATTCGAGCGCGTAACCACCTAAATGCTCGTACTCCTCCTGCACATGGCCGAAGCGCTCAAGAATGCGCTCCATGTCATCCGCTTTGTCAGGGTCGGACATGTCGCGCTGCAAGGCTTCGAGTTCGTGATGCAGATTGCCGACGCGTCCGCTGCCGGCGATGGCTTCATCGAGAACGGAGCGACCCTGCATTTCCTCGACGTCCTGGCGAAAGTAGCCGATCGTTAACTTTTTGGGGACAGAGACCGTGCCATCTTCAGGGCTTTCCTCGCCGACCACCATCCGGAATAGCGTTGTCTTGCCCGACCCATTGGGCCCGACCAGCCCGACTTTTTCGCCCGGGTTTAATTGGAAGGAAGCGTCTACGAAGAGCAATTGCTTGCCGTACTGCTTATTGATGTTTGAGAAAGAGATCATTTTGAAAGAGCAACTCGCGGCACGTTGCCTCTTCCAGTGTAGCCCGGCCAGAAAAGTACTAGCCAGCTAACGTTGGATTAATGAAGATCTGCCCGTGACTCTACCGGAATCCAACTGTCGTCAGCGCATTTGCTTCATCATCATTAACGTGGCTCTTCTTCGAATATGACGACGCTTTTGTCTAGCGGCAACTCGTGGGTGTGAAGTTCCGCCTTCCCGCTGCTCGGGGCCTTGCCGCTGTACCGGTCGATGAGATAGGGCACGCCCTCACCCGCGAGAAGCTTCGACGAAGTAGTGACTTCAAAATGCAGATGCGGTTCTCGCGCATCTCCGAAGCGCCAACGCGTGCCAGCGCTTGCCCTCGCCGCACACGATCCCCTGCTTTTACGCGCAAACTCCCAGGCTGCAAATGCATGTAGTAAGCAAACTGTCCGCCACCCAAGTCGAGCGTGATTGTATTTCCTGCCACCGTTTCCAATGTAATTGGCACGGCGGGGTGGAACGCGCCGCCGTGTCCGGGGACGTTCCCGGGAAGTCCGTCTCTGGCGGTGACAACGCGGCCGTCTGCAACGGCAAGCACCCTTTTCCGTAGGGTAATAGGAATGCATGTCGCGCGCTTCGCCAGAGAATGCCGCACCATCCTTGACCTGTTTCCAGTCGATGGCGAATCGGCGAGAATCGACCGGCTGCCCATCGAGAATGACGACTCCACGCCGGTGATGATTGTCCTCATCGTTGCTTGGTCCGTCTTCCGCAAGCCAGTCGGCTCCCTCTACCGGCGGACCGAGCACACGCAACTCAGTGTGGTGTGTGGAAATAACCGCGCCTTCTTCTGGAGCGTAAGCCGTGATCACGCGATGGAGAAGTCTGTCGGGAATATGTGAGCCGCGGTCGAATGCAACGGACATAAAGGCGATCGTACTCTGGCCATCCGCGATAACGAGCCTCTCTTTGGGGTCAGACAGCGCTCTGCCCCCTAGAGGCTGCAACATGGTTTGCAGTTGCGCCGCTTCAAAGGTCGCAATCGGTTGGAAAGTTCCCGCATCCGCGTCGATCACGTCAATCCGACTCAGCGAAACGGGCATGGGCATGAAGTTGGTCAAATGCAACTCGTACATCAGGTAGACATGCGGTCCGCTCGGGAATGCCGTGGGCTCGAACGGAACCCGCATCTCGACCTGTAGACGGCCACGGAGGCCGATTGGCCGCTGTTTTGTTGTCCGATGGCTGATTTTGGGCTTGAGCAGTGGCAGGATAGAAGCGGAAGCACGCGGCTGCAAAGAGGATATATTGGCGCATGCTCGCGGTACGCGTTGTGCGACCAAAAAGTTCCCATTTCTGGCCGGATTCCGGCAAAGTAAAACCCAGCCACAGACAAGGAGTAGTTATAAAATTCGGGGACAGACGAAACGTTCCCCAATTCTCTAAACTCGCATTGGTTTCCCTAGATAGGCACGGGTAAACTAAGGCGAAATCCTGCTATGGCATCCTCCAACGGCATCATCGTGCGAGACCCCAATATCCTTGGGGACGCAGATTCCTTTTCAGTCACTTTTCGATTACCTCGAAGGTGGGCAAACTCTGGGCGACTTTCTGGAAGACGTTTCCACCGTAAAGCGCGAGGCCGCCATCAGCGCACTTGAACATGCGAGAACTCGTTGTCAGTGAACTGTGAAAAAACTGCTGCTGAACGGCGAAACATAAGCAACGATTCGTACCAGGGCAGTGCCTTCAGGCGCTGAGGCTGCGGGGCAGGCTTGAGCAAGCCTCAGGGCTAAAAGCCCGTCCAATTTTTACACTGTGGCGATATGGCCAAAGCCATATCCTGATACGATCCTTTCGGTCAAAAACACTGGGCACAGACGGAACGTTCACCGATTTCGCCGCCAAGAAACCGGGACAGTCCCTAACAAGTCCGAGACAAACTCGTACCCAACGATTCTGTGATAACGCTGGCACGTGACGTTCGTCCAAAGTAAATGGCCGGCATGTTCACTCCAACTGCTTGTCGACGTGACACTTCATCTCGACCGTGCGTGGCCTTGCATAATAATAAGGAGCTACATGGGAAATATTAGCCGTCGCGATTTTCTGGCTCTGGCCGCGGTTTTCGGCGTGGAAGCTGCCTGGGCTCGCTCGTTCTCGGGCCCTTCGAAGATTTCCTGGCGCGAGCGTCGCGACCTTTTTCCCGAAGGGGTAGCCTCAGGCGATCCCGACAGCAACAGCGTCTTGCTGTGGTCCCGGCGTGCCCCGCAACCTAAACCGGCCCAGGAACTGACAGTCGAAGTGGCGCTTGACCAGACCTTCCAGCATGTGATCGCCACACAGAAGGTTTTAATTTCCGCCGATGCTGATTGGACCTGTCGGGTGCTGGTCGGCGGACTGAAGCCGGCCCAGGTCTATTGGTATCGCTTTACCGACCCTGCGGGTAACGGCAGCCGCGTCGGGCGCACCGTCACCGCGCCTACCGATAATGATTCCCGGCCGTACACTTCGCGTTCGTCAGTTGTCAGAACGCGAACCTCGGCGCGATGAACGCGTACCGAAGAATGATTTCGAGGATGAGCGCGCTGCTGAGCAGGACCGCCTCAGCTTCGTCCTGCACCTGGGCGACTTCATCTACGAGTTGGTCTGGTATCCGGAGGACCGTGCCACTTACTACGACCGCAAGGTCAGAGAACTGGTTCGCTATCCTCAGGGAGAGAAGATCGACGACTTCCACATCCCGGTCGATGTGAATGACTACCGCGCCGTGTATCGCGCCTACCTGCATGATCCTGACCTGCAGGACGCGCGCGCTCGCTGGCCTTTTGTCCTATGTGGGACAACCATGAGTTCAGTTGGCAGGGATGGCAATCCCTGCAAGTGTTCAACGGTAAAACGCGTCCGGCGCAAACGCGCAAGGTCGCGGCCATGCAGGTATTTTTTGAGTATCAGCCGGCGCGCATGGTGAAGAGCGGTGGCCCCTCGCTGGAACGTTTTAATCCGCCGACAGTCGCTGACGTCGCAGTGACGAAATTCGACGAGCATGGGCTCGGACAGGAACCGAATAACCTCGCAGCGATCAACGTTCTCAGAGGATACAGATCGCTGCGCTGCGGGCGCAACGTAGAACTCATTATCACGGACGAGCGAAGCTACCGCTCCGAGGACCCCGGAACCAAGTTCGCTGACGCAGATTTCTTTAATAAGGACTATTCGGAGTTCATACCGGAAGAGGTGCTTGAGATTCTCGATGGCGGCCGCGACTACAACGGAGGTAAACCGCCCGACACCATCCGTTCGGGGACAAGCAGGTTCCGAACCTACGCAAGGCGGATCCGGCACAGACCATTCTCGGTGCCGAACAAAAAGCGTGGTTTCTAGAACAACTGCGGAATTCGAAAGCGACCTGGAAAATCTGGGGCAGCACAACGGCGACGCTGGACATGCGCACCGACGCGCAGAACATTCCTCCGGGGATGGTTGCCGAGCGCGTGGCCCGGTGCGGGGTATGGCAGCTTTGGCGGCGGCGACGTCAGCGGTGCCTATCAAGAACGCGGCGAAATTTACGATTTCATTCGCCAGCACGAAATCACCGGGTTCGCCGCGGTGGCCGGCGACCGGCACAGCTTCTGGGCCGGTTTATTTGCGAAGTCTCTTCCGCCGAAATCCTTTGACCCCGTAGGTGTGGCGTTCGTGACGGGATCAATTTCCGCGCCCGGAACGGTGGAGGCGATGGAACATCAGTTCAAAAAAGACGCTCCGCTCCGCGCCCTGTTCGTCGGGCAAGGCCCCGGCGATAGCAATCCTCAACCAACTATTAATATGTTGGTGCGTCACGGTGTCCGCTCTTGCCTGGAATATGCGAAGACCGGTGACGTGCAGAAAGCACGCCAGCTTTCCAATCCCGATGTGTCACCACACCTCTCGTTTGTTGACATGGGCGGCCATGGCTACGCGGTCGTACACGCATCAGCGGACCGGCTGGAAACGGAGTTCGTCTGCGTGCCGCGTCCCATAGTTCGCCAGGAGCAGCCGGACGGCGGACCGATGCTCTATCGCGTTCGACACACGGCAAAACTGTGGCGCAAGCAGGAACGCCCGAAGCTTGAGCAGAAGGTGGTGGAAGGTAATCCGGCGTTTTCGGTTTAGGGAGTGGGGAACGGTTGGCATTATCTCCCGCGTCGTAGCTGAGGGTGTATTTGAGATCAATCAGCGAATTGGGGTCAGTTCCGCCTGTCCCCTTTTTTACCCCTTTTTTACCACTATTTCCTGGTGTATTTAAAGACACATTGATTTAGAACAGGTTATACAAAGGCAATTTTTTTAAATCACCTACTTGTTAAGACAGTCGGGGAGCTGGATACTGCTGAGAATAGATTTTTGGTTGACTAACTGTAAGATCAAGATAAAATCTCGTAGCTCTTCCGCGGGAAGAAGGTTTTGTTTTCTATTCGCGTTCGCGAATCGGCCCTAACAATATGAAACATTTATTTGCTCCCATCATCCATTGTGGGATTGGAGTCGCTATAGTCTGGGCCTGTCTGATCAGTACGGCTCAAGCACAGCAAGCGAGCACGTCCATCCACCGCAACATCGCTGCTCTTACCGACGAAGCTTCCATAGTTATTCATGGAAGGATCATGAGTGCGAAAGTAGAACCCGACCCGAATTTCGCCAATCTCACTACCGTCCTCGTGACCATGAACGTGAACGACGTTCTCAAGGGTAGTGCGGACAAGACGTTCTCCTTTCGCCAATTCGTGTGGATTTTCGCCAGCGCACTAATACCGCTGGATACGTAAAAGGTCAGGAAATGTTGCTTTTTCTCCGTGCTCCCTCGCGTTACGGGTTGAGCAGTCCAGCGGGTCTGGAACAAGGACGGTTCATCGTGCAACGCGATGCAGCCGGCAAGGCTGTGGTGATCAACGGAATCGGGAATCAGGGCCTTCTCGATAACTTGGGACAAGGCGCTAAAGTGCGCGGGATTGTACTTCCTGCAGCGAGCGCGAAGAACAAGTCGACTTCGGGGAACGGGATGGGCCTCGACAACTTTAAACAGATTGTGCGCGCTTTTGCGAGAGGCGGCCGATGAGCAGTTTGCTCCAGCGCTTTTTTCGTCTGCTAACGCTAGTCCTATTTACATGTTCGCTGACCCGAGCCGGTGGCCCGATATTAGTGGGTGGGCCGGGCTATGGAATCGCGGGTCAACCATTTACATGGGATACAGCCGCAATGCCGATCCAGTACCGGGTCGACGGTGGTCCGATGAGTAAAACACCCGCCGGCATTACAGTAATAAGTAATGCCACCGGCTTAACCCGTGTACAAGGAATGTTTAATAACTGGCAGCAAGCGCCGAATACCGCACTCTCTTTTCAATATGCCGGGCCGTTACAGCCATCGGGAACATTCGTTGGAGGAGATGTAGTTACAGTTACCGACTTCAACGCCATTATCGGCTCCTGCAACGCGGGTCAACAGAACCCGATTATCTTCGACGCAGATGGATCGTTGTTGCAGGATCTGGGTCTGCCAGGCGATGTCATCGGTTTCGCATCAATCTGTAAAGTTGACGAGCACGCCGGCCATATCTTGTCTGCGTTCGCCCTGATGAATGGACAATTTCAGGACGGCGTCAATCAGGCACCCAACTACGAACTCACTGCGGGACAATTCGATCAGGCCATAACCCATGAGATCGGGCATTTTTCCGGTCTGGACCATTCTCAAATCAATGTTTCAGTTATAAACGGCTTCTGTAGCGATGATGACATCGCAGGTCTGCCACTGATGTTCCCCTTCGCGGCCTGTCCGGCGCGAACGGAATCGGGCCTACCAATACTGGCTCCCGACGATCAGGCATGGGTCGCCAAGCTTTACCCAAGTACAACTTACTCTCAAGGTTATGGAACCATCAGCGGTGTAATCTATTTCACCGATGGAATCACGCAAGTACAGGGCGTCAACGTTATCGCTCGCCAGGTCGATGACCCAGCGACGCCGCAGGACGAATCGCACCGCGTGGCAGTCTCCGTTGTCTCTGGTTTCCGTTTCACTGGAAATCCCGGACAAAATGTTACTGGAGACAATACAGGCGGGTCTCGAACCGGTTCGCGCGATGCCACACTGATTGGGTACTACGAAATTCCAGTTCCACCAGGCTCGTACACGATCGAAATTGAAAGCATAAACCCCTACTTCATCCAGGGATCGAGCGTAGGCCCCCTGGATCCACCTATCTATTCTCCGGGCCCCGTCGAATTTTGGAATTCGACCGAGTCCGCATTCGATGATCCATCGACAAAAGACAAAATAGATGTCGGTGCCGGGCAAACGATCAAGAACATAAACATCATTCTCAATGGAACGCCGCCGCGTTTTGACAATTGGGAAGATGGTGGAGCGTTCCTGGTTCCTCTCGGTGTCCACCCAGCGGAGCATCCCAGCAGGAGAGACGCATGAAGCACCACGTCAAGCGTCAAGTTCTGTTTGGCTGGCTGTTCGTGGGCGTCGCCATATTGAGCTCATGCGGTGGCGGTGGTGGCAATAATGGCGGCGGCAACAATGGTGGAGGCGGCGGCAACGTTTCTCCGCTTGCTATCACGACCGCGTCGCTTCCGGATGGCTACACCGGCTTGGCGTACAGCTCGACGCTTGCTTCCAGCGGCGGCAAAGCTCCGATCAAATGGACCTATTCGGGCTTCTTCCCGCAAAATCTCGCGCTCACTACGAGTGGTCAGATTTCAGGCACCGTCACGAATGCAGTTTTTGGCGATGTCAATTTTCGAGCTACGGATTCCAGTACTCCTCCACAAGTTGTTAACAAGGCCATTCGCATGACCTTCCATTGGGGGCTGGAAATTGCCCCGCTCGATTTAAATGTCGGACATGTTCAGGCACCTTACGGCTCGATCATTCAATCAAGCCAGGAAGTGGATCCATCGAGTTGGCAAGTGATTCAGGGCTCACTGCCTCCAGGACTAGCTCTTAAGAATCCGAGCGCGACGCAAGTTGAGGTTTCAGGAACACCCAC
>CAWBXL010000024.1:0-32008 GCA_963792305.1 uncultured Acidobacteriaceae bacterium
AGGGGATAGCTATCATGAACGGGAAAACTACTCACCAAGCCAGGTGATTAAGAACTCAGCGCCTTCAACCCCCACCGACTCAAGAGAAAATAGCCTCCGAGATGTACTTTGTAATACATTTTGTCAATGAAAATAGCAGTTTTCGCTGTGCTCTTGGCCGTGATGCAAGCAGCGCCATTAATGCCACGAAAGGCAACCGATCAAAAGACGCCAACGAGCCGCAAGAACAAACGAGCACCCCAAGAAAAACCACAACCCGATGCGCCGCAAATCTCTCAACCTGTCAAAGCACCAACTGAAAGCCATGTAGCTCCCGCAAACAATCCACAAACAATGATCATCCGCGAATCCGCTCCCGTCTCTCGATGGGAGAAGGCCTACGTAATCTTTACTGCTTTTCTCGTTGTGATTGGAGCCGCTGGCGTGTGGGCTGCATACAAAACCTTGAAAGGCGTTAAGGGACAAGTCACCGAAATGACCGAACAACGGAAAATTATGGACGGCCAATTGGCGACGATGAAAGGCCAACTTGAGTCCATGAAAGGCGCTGGAGAGCAGACCGAAAAACTCATCGAACATGCTGAACATCAAGCTGAAGCTCTCCTCTCTCAGACCGAAGCGACTCAGTTGTTGGTAAGGGCCACCATACAGGGCGTAGAAATTTCGCAAAAAAGCACTGATTCCTTAAAAACCGCAGAACGTCCTTGGCTCTTTTTGAGACCAACTACAACATATTTTCCAGTTCCCCAACCGAATCGGTTGGATTGGAAAATCGTAAATTTAGGACGCACAGTAGCGACGGTAATTGAGGTGGGATTGACCTGTAAAAAAGTAAGAGGAATGGACAAAATATTTAGTAACCCTCCTCAATATGATCTACTTCGTTCTTTTCTACGAGGTGCCAATTGCCCCAAATGGCATGTTGGATGTTTGGTGCGCTCTTGGAACTGATCGTGGCGAATCTAGCGGTCTGAATCAGGATGATGTCAACGACATCATGCTGAAAGGGGATCGAGCTTGTAGCCTACGGATATGTAAAATATAGAGACGGATTCGGGGATTGGCACGAAAGTAGATTTCATTTTCTACTTCGCAGTGCCGTGGAATGAGTTTGGCGTAAACGTAAGTACCACTCGGAATATCACCAAGGCACATAAAAGGGATCATCGGCTCATAATCCCTTAATGTATGCCGAGACCACTCGCTCATACCGACTGAAAGGATGTCCTATTTTTCACGCTTCGGATCAGCCGGTTGCTTAGCAACATCAACTCTAAAATTCGATAAGTCCTGAATTGGATGGCCGATACCGTACTCCACACCGCTTACATCGACTGAAATACCAGGGAATTTGCAAGAATTCCCAGTATTTCTTGGCGTATCTTTCGCTTGAAATACCAGATGAAGGGTACCACTGCTGCAATAAACAAATACGGCAGTACACGTTGGAACTCGAACTCACTACATGCCAATTTCATTCCCGGCAAAACGCGCTTTTCGAAATGCAAAGATACAAACATCACTGCAATGCCAACAGCGAGTGCATATTGAAGTTTGAATTGGTCCAGCATCTTGTTTACCTTTCGGTGCTCACCGAAATAATAGTGGATGTCGTGCAAGTCCTGTTTTTAAAAGAAATTGCTTTTCGATATTGGCAATAATGGCGAGGTTTCGGTTGTACCAATATGTCGCCTCGTAAAGGTGTGCGATGGACCAACCACATAGGAGGACGACAAAAGCCGTTGCGAAATCGAGAGAAATGAGGTCCTTTTCGACCAGTGCATATACAGCCAAAGCTCCTATGAGCGATCCAACTGATTGCCAAACAACCAACACGTTGCGGTTGATATCCGCATACATCTGATCGTACATCTTCATTAAGAAATCATTGCGTGCTTTCACTGTATCGGGTGATGGAGTTGTCACAAGTTACCCCCTTGATAATCAGTCCAGAGAAGGTTGATGTTCTTGATAGATTCCCTGACGCAACGTGAGTAGCCACCGGCAGGATGTGGGCGAAACGTTAACCCATCGGAATCGTCACCGAATAGTCATCTAAAGTGAAACGATTACAATCGACGCTAACGACTGGCATGAGAGCCCCCATCCTTCGTTGTACATCTGGTCGACCTCCCAAGAGATGCACAGGCCTCCGGAATCGCTCAGGTGAAATTAGCGTCGCACCATATCTCGTCGGAACGCTATAGCCTAAAATAAACTGCGGCGGGATGACTTCGTCAATCAAAGTTGCCAGGCTTCGTGCCTTAGGTACGACGATTACGTTACGACAGTATTGGGAGAGCTCGGATGCCTGATCAATTATTCGCGACAGCTCTCGAATGTCTTCTATGTCCCTAGCGACGGTTAAGAGTAGCCTGGTCGACTTTACCGCGAGCAAATGGCGTTTGAAGTTGTAATTGCGCCAGTCGATATCTAAGAATCCGAGTTGATCAAACTCTTACGAACATCTCTCAGATTAGTGTAGCGCGCTGCAGGCAACCATCCATAACGGTACGCCACGCGCAATACCTTTTTGCTGTGAGCGACAAATTTCAACACACCGCAATTCTTTCTAAGCTCTTTCACCAGCCTTATTCCTTCAATGCATAACAATGGTGGAGCACGTTATCAGTGGCCAGAACGAGTTTGCAAGCCCAAACTGATTTCCTTCCCGCAGTTAACCTACTGCGTACCAAACATTTCTCTAAGAATTGCCAGAGTCCGTTGCCGTACTGGTTTTCTTTCTCGGATGGTTTCAATCGTATGCTGGCTCAATCCTGTGTTGCGGATCATTTCACGCATTCCGTGTTCCGACATCAACTTAAGAAGGGTCGAATCCGCTATCACCATTTTGCCCGAAGGGCGAATATTCCATAGACTGAAAATTGACGATGCTTAAATCTTCTCCTTGCTCCCACCGTCGGTCTGTTTCTTTACCCACATATCTTAAGTTGTTCGCCTCTATCGATGCCCGCTTGAGTAACCCTAAAGTTTCGCCGGAACATGGAGCGCCATCTGGTCCGAGCGATTTGGATTCAGGATGAAACGGATAGAAACGAGGAGAATGTATCCGTAGGTCTGAGGAATGACTTTGTTCAGCTTTGAATTTTGAGACAGAGCGAGTCGATAGAACTTTCCGTCAAAGATGTTTACGCATCTGAGGATATCCATTGCTCCCGTCGTTTTGTGAATGGTGCGCATATCAAGTCAAGCCGTTGCGTCCGGATCAGCTTTCCTTCGGCAACCTGATTGACAATGTCAATCAGTTTCCGAAAAGAACGCTATACGGAGCAATGGCAGTATTGATATTGCGCAACTCATTCACAAAACGACGGAGCAATGGATATCCTCAAGATGCGTAAACATCTTTGACGGAAAGTTCTATCGACTCGCTCTGTCTCAAAATTCAAAGCTGAACAAAGTCATTCCTCAGACCTACGGATACATTCTCCGTCTCTATTTGTTTCATCCTGAATCCAAATCGCTGGACCAGATGGCGCTCCATGTTCCGGCGAAACTTTAGGGTTACTCAAGCGGGCATCGATAGAGGCGAACAACTTAAGATATGTGGGAAAAGAAACAGACCGACGGTGGGAGCAAGGAGAAGATTTAAGCATCGTCAATTTTCAGTCTATGGAATATTCGCCCTTCGGCAAAATGGTGATAGCGGATTCGACCCTTCTTAAGTTGATGTCGGAACACGGAATGCGTGAAATGATCCGCAACACAGGATTGAGCCAGCATACGATTGAAACCATCCGAGAAAGAAAACCAGTACGGCAACGGACTCTGGCAATCTTAGAGAAATGTTTGGTACGCAGTAGGTTAACTGCGAAAGGAAATCAGTTTGGGCTTGCAGACTGTTCTGGCCACTGATAACGTGCTCCACCATTGTTATCATTCAAGGAATAAGGCTGGTGAAAGAGCTTAGAAAGAATTGCGGTGTGTTGAAATTTGTCGCTCACAGCAAAAAGGTATTGCGCGTGGCGTACCGTTATGGTTCTTTTCGTGCAGCGCGCTCTAATCTGAGAGATGTTCGAGAGTTTGATCAACTCGGATTATTAGATATCGACTGGCGCAATTACAACTTCAAACGCCATTTGCTCGCGGTAAAGTCGACTCGGCCACTCTTAACCGTCGCTAGGGACATAGAAGACATTCGAGAGCTGTCGCGAATAATTGATCAGGCATCCGAGCTCTCCCAATACTGTCGTAACGTAATCGTCGTACCTAAGGCACGAAGCCTGGCAACTTTGATTGACGAAGTCATCCCGCCGCAGTTTATTTTAGGCTATAGCGTTCCGACGAGATATGGTGCGACGCTAATTTCACCGAAGCGATTCCGGAGGCCTGTGCATCTCTTGGGAGGTCGACCAGATGTACAACGAAGGATGGGGGCTCTCATGCCAGTCGTTAGCGTCGATTGTAATCGTTTCACTTTAGATGCACGATTCGGTGACTATTTCGATGGGGAAACGTTTCGCCCACATCCTGCCGGTGGCTACTCACGTTGCGTCAGGGAATATTCAAGAACATCAACCTTCTCTGGACTGATTATCAAGGGGGTAACTTGTGACAACTCCATCACCCGATACAGTGAAAGCACGCAATGATTTCTTAATGAAGATGTACGATCAGATGTATGCGGATATCAACCGCAACGTGTTGGTTGTTTGGCAATCAGTTGGATCGCTCATAGGAGCTTTGGCTGTATATGCACTGGTCGAAAAGGACCTCATTTTCTCTCGATTTCGCAACGGCTTTTGTCGTCCTCCTATGTGGTTGGTCCATCGCACACCTTTACGAGGCGACATATTGGTACAACCGAAACCTCGCCATTATTGCCAATATCGAAAAGCAATTTCTTTTAAAACAGGACTTGCACGACATCCACTATTATTTCGGTGAGCACCGAAAGGTAAACAAGATGCTGGACCAATTCAAACTTCAATATGCACTCGCTGTTGGCATTGCAGTGATGTTTGTATCTTTGCATTTCGAAAAGCGCGTTTTGCCGGGAATGAAATTGGCATGTAGTGAGTTCGAGTTCCAACGTGTACTGCCGTATTTGTTTATTGCAGCAGTGGTACCCTTCATCTGGTATTTCAAGCGAAGATACGCCAAGAAATACTGGGAATTCTTGCAAAATTCCCCTGGTATTTCAGTCGATGTAAGCGGTGTGGAGTACGGTATCGGCCATCCAATTCAGGACTTATCGAATTTTAGAGTTGATGTTGCTAAGCAACCGGCTGATCCGAAGCGTGAAAAATAGGACATCCTTTCAGTCGGTATGAGCGAGTGGTCTCGGCATACATTAAGGGATTATGAGCCGATGATCCCTTTTATGTGCCTTGGTGATATTCCGAGGGTGAACGCAGGTTTACGCGAAACTCATTCCACGGCACTGCGAAGTAGAAACTAAATCTTCTTTCGTGAGAATCCCCGAATCCGTCTCTATATTTTACATATCCGTAGGCTACAAGCTCGTCCCCTTTCAGCATGATGTCGTTGACATCATCCTGGATCTAGACCGCTAGATTTGCCACGATCAGTTCCAAGAGCGCACCAAACATCCAACATGCCATTTGGGGCAATTGGCACCTCGTAGAAAGGAACCAAGAGATCATATTGAGGAGGGTTACTAAATATTTTGTCCCATTCCTCTTACTTTTTTACAGGTCAATCCCACCTCAATTACCGTCGCTACTGTGCGTCCTAAATTTACCATTTTCCAATCCAACCGATTCGGTTTCAGATGTGGAAAATATGTTGTAGTTGGTCTCAAAAAGAGCCAAGGACGTTCTGCGGTTTTTAAGGAATCAGTGCTTTTTTGCGAAATTTCTACGCCCTGTATGGTGGCCCTTACCAACAACTGAGTCGCTTCGGTCTGAGAGAGGAGAGCTTCGGCTTGATGTTCAGCATGTTCGATGAGTTTTTCGGTCTGCTCTCCAGCGCCTTTCATGGACTCAAGTTGGCCCTTCATCGTCGCCAATTGGCCGTCCATAATTTTCCGTTGTTCGGTCATTTCGGTGACTTGTTCCTTAACGCCTTTCAAGGTTTTGTATGCAGCCCACACGCCAGCGGCTCCAATCACAACGAGAAAAGCAGTAAAGATTACGTAGGCCTTCTCCCATCGAGAGACGGGAGCGGATTCGCGGATGATCATTGTTTGTGGATTGTTTGCGGGAGCTACATGGCTTTCAGTTGGTGCTTTGACAGGTTGAGAGATTTGCGGCGCATCGGGTTGTGGTTTTTCTTGGGGTGCTCGTTTGTTCTTGCGGCTCGTTGGCGTCTTTTGATCGGTTGCCTTTCGTGGCATTAATGGCGCTGCTTGCATCACGGCCAAGAGCACAGCGAAAACTGCTATTTTCATTGACAAAATGTATTACAAAGTACATCTCGGAGGCTATTCTCTCTTGAGTCGGTGGAACTTCGAAGGCGCTAGTTCCTAGACCACCCCGGCTCGGGTGTAGCAGTTTTCCCGTTCCTATAGCTATCCCCTACGAGAGTTTGACCATACTTTTCCCGCTCACGTAAACTCAAAGATGCCCACCTTCACACGCAATCGAAGGTAGTCCGCGAGAGCGGGCGGTTAGCTCAGCTGGTTAGAGCGCCTGCCTTACAAGCAGGAGGTCGCAGGTTCGAGCCCTGCACTGCCCACCATTCTTTTAAAGCGATGAGTTGTGCGTGTTTCCTTCAACCAAGCGACACTTTGACCCGTTTCCGGCGCGCATCCACGGCGCTGGCAAGCTCTCTTAATAACGCGATCGTCTCGTCCCAGCCAATGCAGGAATCGGTAATGCTCTGGCCATAGGTCAATTCTTTGCCGCCGGACAGTTGTTGAGAACCAGCCACCAGATTGCTCTCCAGCATGACGCCGAAAATGCGTTCGTCTCCTCCGGCAATCTGGCCCATTACATCGCGGCAAACTGCGGATTGTTTTCTGTAATCCTTTCCGCTGTTCGCATGACTGCAATCAATCATCACTCGGGTAGGGAGCGATGCTTTTTCCAGTTGCTGGCAAGCGCGTTCAACCCCATCCGCAGTGTAGTTGACCGTGTTACGACCGCCACGAAGAATAAGATGGCAATCCTTGTTGCCGGCGGTCCCAAAAATTGCCGATTGTCCATTTTTCGTGTGGCCGAGGAAGCAATGTTGGTTCGCGGATGACTGGATCGCTTCCACCGCAACCTGAACGTCGCCTGAAGTTGCGTTCTTGAAGCCAGTCGGACAAGAAAGGCCGGAGACCAGTTGTCGGTGTGCCTGGCTTTCGGTTGTCCGGGCCCCGATTGCTCCCCAACTCACCAGGTCCGCCACGTATTGCGGAGTGATCAGGTCCAGAAATTCGGTTCCAGCTGGCACCTTCATTTTTGCCAAGTCGAGCAACAGCTGACGCGCCAGACGAAGACCATGGTTTACCTGAAACGTCTCATCAAGGCAGGGATCGTTGATCAACCCCTTCCATCCAATGGTGGTACGCGGCTTTTCAAAATAGACGCGCATCACGATACAAAGCCGATCGGAAAGCTCTGTGATTGCTTTCTGCAGCAGATGCGCGTATTCGCGGGCAGCGTCAACGTCATGAATGGAGCAAGGCCCGGTGATGACCAGGACACGGTCGTCTTTGCCGCGG
This sequence comes from uncultured Acidobacteriaceae bacterium, assembly GCA_963792305.1. GTDB lineage: Bacteria > Acidobacteriota > Terriglobia > Terriglobales > Acidobacteriaceae > CAWBXL01. The sequence continues at coordinate 7,634 of CAWBXL010000024.1, forward strand.
AGAATGTCACAAATCTGCCTGCGGGCACTGCTGACCGCGTCGGAAGCGCTGTCGGTCATCGGCAGCTCTTCTTCGAGGAAAAGCGGCGGCAGAAGAACCTTCGTCCATGCAATACGTAGATCGCCGGTTTGATGAGACATTGGCATGAGCCTAGCACAAGCTCCTTGGAAAAAGTCCCGGCGGCGCACGAATTCTGGTCGCCGACGAGCTAAGAAATATTGTGTGTGATGCTGCTACTAGACGGACACACTGCCAGCGTACCAGCGACGCATAGTCCTGAATATTTTATGCTACAAACTCATTTCTGGTGCAGCGTAGAGGTTTGAAGCGGACGCGGTGGCTCCTCTGAAAACCACAGAGGGTTAGCTATCCTTTGTTCGAATTGACGACCAGAACTCAAATCAAAAGATGTCCAACCCTCGTTCTTAGGGAAAAGTTTTATTCGTTGTTTCCTCGTTGTTCCGCGGCAGCTGGCAGGATTTTGCCGAACAAACCATCGTTTTCATCATTTGGGCCAGCGGTAAAGTAAAGTTCAATCGCCGATCCCGCTGTACCATTGCTTCCGAAACTGAGTGCCCAAAGGCCATCAATCGCCAACGGAGCACCCGTAGAGTCAAGCAGTGTCCCTTCGAAGTCTCCAGTCACGGTGTTAAAAGCGTGAATGGTGCCGTCGCCAAAATTGCCGATCAGCAGGCGATGACTAAAAACTCCAAAATCAGAAGGAGCTTCGGCTACTCCCCACGGCGCGTTCAAAAATGGCCCGTGATCCAGCCGCGCTAACAGTCTTCCAAAAGGATTAAAGATGTCCACACGCCCTAATCCAGGCCCATGAGCTTCGTCAGTGCTGCCTCGTTGCTGTTTAGCGAAAGTCACCACCAGATTGCCCCCTACATTCTGAATATTAAAGGGCGCATAATCCCTCGGCAGGCGTTCGTCGCGGAAACCAAAAAATCCAAAGACCTTCTGGAAATTGGAATCGTAGACCTCAATTCGGCCGGTTTTAAAATTCGTGACATATAGAAATGTTCCAAACTGTGTTGTAGCTAACGTGCAGCCTTTGTAAACCGCCTTGCCAGCATTGTTCTTGGCAATCACCGCAGTTGTAGCTTTTCCCGGTATCCCCGGATTCCATCCTGAGATCGTCCCGTCTTCCGTGACGAACAAGAAGACAGCTTTGAACCCAGGCATAACCTGAAAACCGTTTGTGGTGTAATTGAAAACTGTTCCCGTAGGAGCCGATTTAGTTCCTTCTGTCGCACCTGGGATGGTGACAACGAGCGATTGTGGAACGCCGGCGGCGTTGTAGAGCGTGGATAGTCCCATGCCATTGTCGGAAATCCACCATGGGCTTCCGGTGGCACGTGACAATCCCCATGCGTTAACGAGGTTAGCATCAACGTTGGGTGCGCTTGGAGAAACGCTGGATTGGTTAACAGTAAGATCGGTTCGAGTGAAATGTTGAGCAAAAGCCGGCAAGCTGATGAGAGCAAGCATAAAACTGCTTACCCACACAGAACGCCGTAGGGAGATAGCTTTCAGCATAAATGACCTCACTTGAAACACAGGACAACGGAACAAGCCCGCCCCTGGGATTGCTCATGTAAGTCGGATTTGAGCATGTGTGTAGATGCATTGCGACAAAAGCAGGAGATATTGCGGAATTGTCAAAAGATTGTTTTCAAATTGTCTGTAAATTGTCTTTTGTGAATTGACGCCTTCGTTATTATTGGGCTTTGAGGCAATTTACAAAGTAGGGAACCGGATGATTTATCACAAATTAAAAAGGGGAACGGCATTCATAACCGTTCCCTGGATCGGTCAAAATGCCGGTTGATTAAGCTGCGTCTCTCAGGTCCCGTACACGATCATGTGCGTTCATCACGTTCGAGGCCTGCCGCCGCACGATTTCGGCAACATTGGTTGGCAACCCGCCACTCAGTGCTTTCTGATAATTCTCCTTGGCGCTGTCTTCACCGCGCTCGACTGATTCCAGAATTGTCTTGTCGCCTCCACCGACAGCAACCTTTGTATCAATCCAGGCCCGATGCATCGCGCCTCCGACCGATCCGGACTCTTTTTTTCAGCCTTGCCCAGCTTGGAAAGCTCCAACTGAAGCTCATCGGCAAAGCGCGCACGCTGCGCTCCTTGTTCGGTAAAAAAGGTCTTCAAATCGGTACGTTTAACATGAGAAGCAGCATCCTTGTAGCCCTTTTCCCCATCACGGCAGGTTTCAATGAGGTTCTCTACTAAGCCAATGGCATTATTATCTTGATTCATGATGACCTCCTGCATTTCTGATGCAGCGCAAGAGATGCGGTTGGATGGAAATGAACAGGAAGTCTTTTACTACTTGATTTGGAGTAGTAGAAATTGCAGTGACTTGTGTAGATGAAAAAGCCCAGCCGGGAAAGGCCCTCCCATATGCTCCCGGCTGGGTTCCTAGCGGGAAAAGTTATTCGTTGCTTCCGCGTTGTTCTGCGGCAACAGGTACGACTTTGCCAAACAGTCCGTTGGCCCCTTCGTTAGGACCGGCGGTAAAGTAAAGTTCAATTGCCGATCCGGACGCACCGTTGCTTCCAAAGGCGAGTGCCCACAAGCCATCAATCGCGATCGGCGCATTGGTTGCGTCTTGCAACTGGCCTTCGAAATCGCCAGATAGTGGGTTGAACACGCTGATGTGGCCATCTCCCAAATTCCCGATGAGCAGGCGATGACTGAAGACTCCGAAGTCAGACGGAGCCAAAGCCACGCCCCAGGGAGCATTCAGGAATTTGCCGCCATCAAGCCGTTGCAGTAAACGGCCGAACTGGCTGTAGATCGCCACGGCCCCGACCCCGGCTTTATGAACTTCGCGGCCATCGGGGCTTGGTTTTGCAAATGTGACCACCAGGTTGCCGCCAACATTTTGTACGTTGAAGGCATTCAATCCGTGTGATGCACCATGACGATGTACGTCCAAATCAAAAACATGATTCAACTTTGAGTCGTAAACCTCGATATCGCCAGTCTTGAAGTTGGCTGCATATAGAAAGGTGCCGAACCGATTGGTGACCAGGGTGCAACCCGTGAATACTGCTTTGCCCTTGCGATCTTTCAGGACAACCGCGTCAGCAGGCTTCACTCCCGGGTTCCATCCGGCGATGATTCCTTCCACCGTGACCCACATGAAGACGGACTTCACTCCTGGCGCTGCTTCAAATCCGGTGCTGTAGTTGAAGACTGTGCCTGTAGGATGTCCAGGGCCACCGTTGGGTCCAGGAATATTGACTACTAACGCCTGGGGAGCGCCGGCCGCATTATATAACGTTGAAACGCCCGCTCCTGCATCCGAAACCCACCAAGGAGTAGGAGTTCCGCGCGTTAGGCCCCAGCCATTGACCAGATGCGGATCAAAATTAGGTGCTGCGCCAGAAACGTTAGAAGTAAGATCGGTGCGTGTGTAGTGCTGAGCAAATGCTGGCAAGCTGATCAGAGCAAGCAATAAAGTGCCTACCCAAACAGAACGCCGTAGGGAGATAGCCTTCAACATGATTAAGTGACCTCGTTTGTGAACAGGACACGGCACAAGCCGCCCTGGGATCCACACTCACGCGCACAAGGCACAGGTGTGGTTTGTTTGACTTGACCCTAAGCGCGCTTGGGGTCACGATTGTCAAAGTTTTGTCAGCAAGTCGTCATTTTTTATGGAATTTTGCTCTTGGCCTGTGGATTACAAGCCGGAACGGACGGGCCGTCTGCTGACGCTGATGTCGCGTGTCTGTTACAATCTCTTTGCTGGTAAACGTTCGGATTTTTGGGCTGAGTACTGCCGAAGAGTAATTCCACTCGCAAACGAACTAAGCAGCAAGGCGTGGGGACGTAGTTCAGTTGGTTAGAACGCTGCCCTGTCACGGCAGAGGTCGCGAGTTCGAGTCTCGTCGTCCCCGCCATTCCTTTCAAGTCGAGTACTTTGGATATTGAAAGTCTTGGGTCCTTTACGGTTTCCCCACAAATCTCCCATAAAACATAATGATCTGATGGTCATACCACGCGGGAAAAGCCACTGAACAAGCTGTGTAGCAGGTTTCTCACTGCCTGCGTCACCATCGCCATGATATCAACGTTCAGGTCAGCTCAAGCCATAGCATCTGCCCCTAAATGCAGCCCGCAATCCGCGCCTAATCCGAGCACTTCTACCCGAATCATCCTACGTATAAAGGCTTAGGGACGTTGCATTTTTACTGAACTAATTGCCCCAGCTTGTGGAAAACGGTGATCGGGGTATAGGCATCAGATACTGGTGACCCCAAGATTCATGGATCGCAAAAAGTTTGAATAAAGGGCCAGGTAGTAAATGGAAGTTTCAGCCAGCGTTTCAGTTTTTCTACTCGCAGAGAATCGCCTGCTGCGAGAAGCCTTGGCGCGTATCCTCAACAAAAAAAATAATATAACTATTGCAGGAGCCGCTTCCTATGCTCCCAATATCGAAAGCGTGATTGCTTCAGTTTCCCCGGACGTTTTACTGTTTGATCCTCTGGATTGGAACCTAGGTCTCACTTTGATTCGTTTGCTGCGGGATTCTATGCCTTCCTTAAAGGTCATCATGATCGGCATGGAGGCCGACGGCGAATTATTCCTGCGAGCTGTAAGAGAAGGAATTGCCGGATATCTTCTTAAGGACGCCCCTGCTGCCGAAGTGGCCGCAGCTGTACGTTCCGTTGCCGGCAACTTTGCCGTTTGCCCTCAGGAATTGTGCCAAGTATTGTTTGACTATGTTTCACGGCAGCGGGCACATCTGCCGAACTACGTCATTAAACAGCAGCTAGGCCTTACACGCAGAGAACAGCAGTTGATGGAACTCATCAGTCGTGGACTCACTAATAAAGAGATCGCTGTTGAACTTGGTCTTTCTGAACAAACGATAAAGAATCATATTCATCGCGTCCTGCGTAAAGTTGGAGTCAATGATCGTCTGGCAGCGGTCGAGATGTGCCGCACTCAAGGTTTTCTTCCCGTTTAAAACCTTTCTAAGGTTTTCTCATCCACTGGATTAGTACGTGGTTAGTACTCGATCAGGCACTTCCCACCCATACCTACAAATACAAATGAGTCCGCTGGTTTGCATTGGTGTTTCTGCCGCTGAGTGCTTAATTGAACCTTGTTTTCTATGCACTCCGGCGGATACTGAACAATGAGGTGGGTGGTGCAAAAAATCAGGGTGCTGGTTGCAAACCGGCCACGACTCATGAGGGAACTCGTGGTGGCCACGATTTCTGACCAGCCAGACATCGAAATCGTCGGAGTATTGGAAGAGGAAAGTTCAATTTTGAAGACGGTGGAAGACGTGCACCCCGACTTTTTGATTATCACGCTCGATCGTTCTGAAGAACGCCCGCGTATTTGCGACATTCTGCTGGAGCGGTTTCCGCAGATTTACGTTTTAGCGCTGGCGGCAGAACGTGACAGCACCATGTTCTATTGGGCCACTCAAAATATTCGTTCGAGCCGCGTCGAAAACTCAGAAGAAGGAATTTTGAGTATTCTGCGCGACCGAAAGATACATGTGTTGGAGAACGGTAAAACGCCATCTCACGTGCGCGCGAATTAGCGCGCGAGTGTGGTGTAGACGATTGTTAATCAAAGGGTTATCTCACACACGCCCATGTAAGTGAGGGAGCGAAGCTGCACTTGGAATGGAAGCAAACATGTTAGAAACACAGAGCACATTTCCGGTAAACGTAGAACCTAAAGCTGGCGTTTGGGCAGCGTCAGAAAATTCGTCTTCGCGCTGGTATGCGGCTTACACCTGTTCGCGGCACGAAAAACACGTTTCGAGGCAGTTGCGAGAAAGGCAGATTGATTGCTTTCTCCCTGTCTACTCAAGTGTGCGCCGTTGGAAAGACCGTAGAAAAGAAATCGAATTCCCGCTATTTCCTGGATACGTCTTTGTGCGCATCGGTGAAGCTGAGCGATTGCGAGTGTTACAAGTTTCCAGCGTGGTGCATTTGGTCAGCTTCAATGGCCGTCCCGCTCCATTGCACGACTATGAAATAGACTCGCTGCGCAACGGAATTGCCAACGGCATTTGTCCAGAGCCGCATCCATACCTGAAAGTTGGTCGGCGAGTGCGAGTTAAATATGGCCCGTTGGCTGGCATTGAAGGTTTTCTGGTCCGCCGCAAGGATAAGTTCCGCGTCGTTATTTCCATTGATCTAATTATGCGTTCAATCGCCGCCGAAGTTCAGGTGGCGGACCTTGAATAAGTCCTGCACGCGCAACCCTCATTCTCGAGAGTTCAAACGGAGAACTGTCATGCCATTGCATATTTCAAAATACAAATCGCTGGCCCGAGTGACAGTGCTTCTGCTGGTTGCCGCAATGGAACTGGCTGCGCAGACCCCTAACGGCAAACAACGAAACGATGCTCCCAGCCGAGCTGAATCAGAAGCCGAGCAACGCGTCTCATTTTCCGCCGATAAGCTCATTGAGATTCTGCAACAAGAACCGGGACTGCTCTTGCAATAAAAAAGCGGCTGGTGCGCATGGCGTTTGAACAAGGGCGTTTACTCGATCCTGCCGACCTTACCGATGATGCGCTTTTCCGTTCGCTGCGTGAGGATGAAAATGCGCGGATTCTGACGACTGATGAAGTAGAAGATCGGCAATATATCCGCGCCAAGCCTACGCAGGAAGAGTTGCAGCGCACACGTGCGCTCCAACCCCCGATGATGCCGCAGATGCCATCACCAACTAGCCCAACATCAGCAGTGAAGAAAAGCCAGGAAGATGCCTATTGGGAACAGCAGGAGCGAATCGAAAATTTCGGCGGCGCTCCCAATCTCTTTTCCATTACCCTCGGCGCCTGCGGGGCGACAAGCTCAGCCACAAATTCCCAGCGGAGGAACGCAAAATCCTGCGCGTACTTTAGATCGCACCAATTACCAGCAACAGCCTGACAACGTTGACAGCCTCATGGCGAGCGCAGCCGCCGGCGGTGAAATGCCGCGTATAAACCCAGACGACCTTTCTCAGATATTAACCTTGAGTCCCCGAACGGGGTCGATGCCAGGAGCAGGTGCTCAGCCCGGTGCGAGCCCAGGGATCGAACCCGGCTGGTCCCAACCTTGCATCGCGCTTACCCGTGCCCAATCCGCAACTAGGGACGGACGATCCCGATGAAATGCCGGACCAGGCATTTTCGCGCTTTCCTTTAGGGCTTTTCAGAACCCTGCTAATAGGGACAATCATCCCAAAATTCAGCACCAGCCCAACCCGTATGCGGATGTGCCTTCACTGTATGACCTGTACATGCAGGTATCGAAGCGTTCCGTAAAACTCGAGCGTTTTGGGATAGATGTTTTTCGCAATGGCAGTGGAAACATGGAGAGCCTGCCCATGGATCTCCCCGCCGGACCGGAGTATGTTCTCGGCCCCGGTGACGGCCTGAATATCAACTTGTGGGGAGGGGTTTCACAACGCCTGCGGCGAGTCGTTGACCGCGAAGGCCAACTGTCATTGCCCGAAATCGGTGCTTTGCAAGTCGCGGGCAAAAACCTTGGTGATGTGCAACACCTGGTTCAGTCAGCCTTGCGCACGCAATTCCGCGATGTGGAAGCCGACATTTCCTTGGCAAGGATTCGTGCGGTGCGCGTCTATGTCGTTGGCGATGTCACCAGCCCCGGCGCGTATGACATCAGCTCGCTTTCTACTCCGCTCAATGCTGTTTATGCAGCAGGAGGCCCGACCAACAATGGCTCACTGCGCCACCTGAAGCATTTCCGAGGAAAACAACTGATTCAGGATGTTGATGCCTACGAACTTCTATTGCATGGTGTACACGGTGAGGTTGCTGGAATCCAGTCTGGTGACACCATCCTGGTTCCACCCGCTGGCGCACAAGTTACGGTTGAGGGCATGGTGCGCCGGCCAGCAATCTATGAACTAGGCGGAGAAAAATCACTGACCGAAGTACTAGAACTGGCTGGCGGCGTTTGCCCTCAGGAACTCTGCGGCACGTGGACGTTGAGCGCGTGGTAGCACACGAGCATCGCACCATGTTGCGGTTGGATCTTCCCGAGAACAACTCAAATCCCCAGGATGTCGCGCAATCGCTCAACGGTTTTCAGGTACAGGATGGAGATCAAATCAAAATATCTCCCATTCTGCCGTATGCAGACCAGACTGTTTATCTCGACGGCCATGTATTTCATCCAGGAAAATATCCGTATCGTGACGGAATGAAAGTCGCTGATCTGGTTCATTCCTATAACGACCTTCTGCCTGAACCTTCCCACACACATGCTGAGATCATCCGCCTTCAGCCGCCTGATTACACACCAGTCGTACTCGCCTTTAATCTCGGCGACGCCATGGACGGTAAAGAGCAGAACTTTGTTTTAAAGCCCTTCGACACGGTGCGGATTTTTGGACGTTTTGATTTTGAAGATCCACCGCTTGTGACCGTGAGCGGGGAAGTGCGCGATCCCGGCGACCACGTCACGAACGGCGCTACGCAGCTGCGCGATGCCATCTATCTGGCAGGTGGGGTAACTTCGGAAGCCAAGCTGGACGACGCGCAGATTTTCCGCCATACCTCCGATGGAGAAATGCAGGTTATCAGCGTCAACTTGGCCAAAGCACTCTCCGGCGATAAAGCCGACGATGTTTTGCTAGAGCCGAAAGACCGCATATTCATCCATCGCAATGTGGACAAATTGGACCCCCCGGCAGTTTCCATTCAGGGTGAAGTTGCTCGCCCCGGCAAATACCCCTTGGGAAACGGCATGACTGCGGCTGAACTAGTGCGGCTCGCCGGAGGTTTGCGCCGCAGCGCGGATAGCCAGTCTGCTGATCTGACCAGTTATCTTCAACCGCAAACAAAAGGGCATCCATCTGACGAAAGGACGATAGACATCGCCAAAGCATTGGCCGGTGTGCAGGATACGGATGTTCGTCTACATGATGGCGACGTGCTTACCATTCCTCAAATTGCCGGATGGAACGATAGAGGTGCAGCTGTAACTGTTAAAGGAGAAGTCAATCGCCCCGGTACCTATGGTGTGCAAGAAGGCGAAAAGCTCAGCGCGGTACTGGCTCGTGCAGGTGGGTTTACTTCGAGTTCATATCCATACGGAGCAATTTTGGAGCGCACTCAAGTCCGTGAGCTAGAAGAAAAAACTCACGCTGATCTGATCCGGAGAGTACAAGCCGAGGGCGTATCCCTGAAATTAATTCCCGATGCGGATACGGACCAAAAACTTGCCAAAGATGCGGCCTTGATGCAATGGCAAGCTACATTGCAAAAGTTGGAGTCCACTCCGCCCGCCGGGCGCATGGTGGTCCACATTTCAGGTGATGTCAGAAAATGGGCGAACACTCCGGCTGATCTACAACTGCGCGCTGGTGATGTTGTGACCATTCCCAAACGTCCTAACTTTGTAGTCGTAGATGGCGCGGTTTACAACCCTACAGCCATTACCTTCAAACCAGGCAAGAGTGCGCAATGGTACTTGCAGCAAGCCGGCGGCCCCACGCAGATGTCCAATAAAAAAGGAATCTTTGTATTGCGGGCAGATGGTTCTGTAGTCGGTGGCAGTGGCGGAATGTGGAGCGGTGGGGCACTCGAAGCCGAGTTGCGTCCCGGGGACATGGTAGTCGTGCCTGAGAAAGCTTACAGCGGTACAGACAAGTGGAAGACCATCCTGCAAGTCAGCCAACTCACGTACGCCATCGGAATCGGCATACAGGTCGCCAAGAGTTTCTGACGGCGTGAATAGGGGTCCGATGCTCCGCTTGGGAACGGTTACGCTGCTATTCACATTAGTTACGGCTACCGTTATTGCTCAAGCTCAGAATGAAATTTCTGTAGAGAATCCAAAATCAGTGACCTCTCCTTTCGCTAATTACGGAAACAATTGGGGGTTGTTGCCTCCCGGCGAGGACCCCAAAAACCGCCTAGGCACGCCTTTTCTAAAACACCTCGCAGACGACCAGAAGACATTTTGGACTTCGCCATTTCATTTGCAGAAGGAAGGCGCAAAATCCAGCTTGCCTTTTTTTGCTTTCACTGGAGTATTGTTCGCCAGCGATAACTGGATATCCAACCAGGTGCCTGATTCCCCCGGCCAGCTGAAACGCAGCCAGAATTTTTCCAACTACGCCTTATTTTCATTGGCAGGTGCGGCTGGCGGGGGCTATTTGTGGGGGCGCATCACGCATAACGATCACTTGCAGGAGACTGGACTGTTAAGTTTGAAGCTGCGATCAACAGTTTGCTGGTGACCACTGCCCTCGGCTACGCCACCCAACGCCCGCGACCCATAGATGCGAATGGCCACCCGAGTTTCTTTCAAGGTGGTTCTTCATTTCCATCCGATCACTCAGCCATCGCTTGGTCCGTTGCTAGTGTGGTTGCCCATGAATACCCGGACCTCTTACCAAATTTCTCGCATACGGCCTCGCTTCCGGAATCACAGTGTCTCGCGTGACCAGCAGACAACACTATGCGTCGGATGCTTTCGTTGGTAGCGCGTTGGGACTGGTATTTTGGCCGTCGGATATTTCGTGCCCGACATGATCCTGGACTGGGTGGAACCGCGTGGGGATCAACGGCGCCTGATTCGGAAGAGGAGGAATATCCGAGAAAAAGCCCCGCCTCACCCGATGTGCCATTGGACAGTTGGGTGTATCCCGCGATTGAGCGACTGTCCGCTTGGGGTTATGTGCAGACTCAGTTTTTAGAGGTCAGCGACCATGGACGCGCATGCAGTGTGCGCAGTTATTGGAAGAAGCAAGTGCTCGAATTCCACTGGAAGATTCTGAAGAAGCAGGCAAGGTTTACTCATCTTTGCAGGAAGAATTCGCTCCCGAGATGGATAGTTCCACCAAGCCAACCTTGCATTTTGGAAGTCCATTTACACTCGAGTCGCAAACGTCTCAGGTCAGCCGATCAACGACAGCTACAACTTCGCTTCGACCATCGACAACAATGATGGCCGTCCTTACCAGCAAGGTACCAACGTCTATGGCGGGGCTTCTGGCTACGCCACGGCTGGCCCTTTCGCGTTCTACGTGAAGGCGGAATATCAGCATGCGCCTTCTGCGCCGGCTTTTCCCCTGCAAGTTCGCGAGGCGGTGGCAAGTCAATTGGCGCTTCCAGTTGCTCCCGGTATTCCATTTGCGGAATGCATCCGCCCTCGCATTCTCGAAGGATATGTAAGCGCGGCGTTTCAGGGACTGCAATTTTCTTTCGGCAAACAGGCCCTATGGTGGGGACCTACGCAGGCGGGGCCGCTCAGTGGAGCACAAATGCTGAACCCATCACGATGTTTCGCATTGTGCCGCTGGCGCCGTTCAAACTCGCCGAGCATCCTGCGATGGCTTGGACCGGTGCAAACGCAACATTCATCGGCCAGCTTGATGGCCAGCAGTATATTTTGAATTCAAATCAATTCCTCAACTCCGGCCACTTGAATACACAACCTTTTATTCACGGAGAAAAGATTAGCTTTAAGCCCACGCCGAACCTGGAATTCGGGTTTGCGCGCACGGTGACATTCGGCGGGGATGGACATCCCTTCACAATGCGCAGTTTCCTGAAGAGTTTTTTTAGTGTGGCGACTGACTACGGTGGCGCAGTCGGCGATGCCGGCGATCGCCATAGCGGTTTCGACTTCAGTTACCGCGTTCCGTATCTAAGAAAGTGGTTGACCGTATACACAGACTCATTCTGCGAAGATGATGTCCTCTCGTTATCTGCTCCTCGCAGATGTGCCTGGAGTCCCGGCTTTTTTCTCTCCCAATTTCCGCACATACCAAAATTGGATTTACGGGTAGAAGCTGTAAATACAGAAGTCTCCGGTTTTCGTACGAATGACGCAGATCCCACAAGTCCCCCGGCGGCCGGGGTCAATTACACCAACGTCGTTTACCGCAGCGGCTACATAAACGATGGGCAACATTCTTTAATCGGGTAGGAAGAGACGGACGTGGTGTACAGGCGTGGAGTACCTACTGGCTCTCATCGCAAAGCAAAATTCAGTTAGGATATCGCCACCAAACGGTTGACCAACGATTTCTGCAAGGCGGCAATCTTAACGATTTTTCCTTGAATGCTGACATCATGCTGCGTCCGGATCTGAACTTGTCCGGAGGCATCCAGCACGAAAACTGGAATTTTCCTTTGTTTGGAATTGACACGCATTCCAACTGGACTACTTCGCTGAGTCTTACATTTCGTCCCAAGCGGGAACTTAAAAGTCATTGATCATGCCAGCACGATCGTTTCGCCACTAAATGAATCCAACACCTCTCAATTCGGATTTGTACGTTATCAAGCCGCTGGAGGACAATCCTGTCCAATCACCGCTTCCCCCGGCCAATCCTTATGCGAAAACGGCAATTTTGCGTATGCTCTGGAACCATCGGCCTTTGCTCTTTCGCTGGGCGGCCTGGGGCTTACTGGCAGCCACATTGTTTGCTTTCCTGATTCCTAAAGAGTACGAAGCCACGACCCGCCTCATGCCACCTGACGATCAGTCGGGAACGTCGCTTGCCATCATGGCTGCCCTTGGCGGGAGAATAGGCGGCGGAGGAGGGGGCGGAGGTGGTCTCGGCGCCATCGCGGGCGACCTTCTGGGAATGAAAAGTTCCGGAGCGCTTTTCACTGGAATGCTTAAGAGCCGGACGGTTCAAGATCACCTCATCAACAAGTTCGATTTGCGGAAGGTTTATTGGAGAAAAGGTTGGGATGTGACACGGCAGAGACTGGCCGATAATACTTTGATTTCTGAGGACCGCAAAAGCGGGATTCTTACCATAAAAGTTACCGATGGCAGTCCGCAACGGGCCGCTGCGATGGCCCAGGAATATATTTCTGAATTAAACATCGTGGTAAGCCAGCTTAGTACTTCTTCCGCGCGTCGCGAACGCATCTTTCTGGAAGAGCGCCTCAATCAAGTAAAACAAGATCTCGAAGTCGCTGAGAAAGATTTTGGCCAATATGCGAGCAAGACAGGCGCAGTGGATATCAAGGAACAAGCCAAGGCAACGATGGGTGCAGCTGCAACCTTGCAGGGCGAACTCATTGCTACCCAGTCGGAACTCGAGGGACTCCGACAAATCTATACAGATAACAATGTGCGTGTACGTTCCGTAAGAGCGCGAGTTGCCGAACTGCAAGGGGAGCTGAACAAAATGGGCGGCAAAGATGAAGTAGCGAATGACACCGACGACTCACAGGACCAGTCCCCGTATCCATCTCTTCGTAAGCTGCCGCTGTTAGGTGTTTCTTATGCCGATCTGTTTCGCCGCGCCAAGGTGCAGGAAGCGGTGTATGAAACTCTGACCCAGCAATATGAGCTGGCTAAGGTAGCCGAGGCCAAGGAAATACCGAGTGTGAAGGTGCTTGATCCAGCCGAAGTACCGGAGAAAAAGTCCTTTCCTCCGAGGTTGTTGATCATGCTTTTTGGAACATTTTTTTCGTTGGCCCTTGGAGTGACCTGGATCGTGGCGAAACAACGCTGGAATCAAGTGGATTTGCACGATCCTCGCAAAGATTTGGCCAGTGAAGTTTTTCACACCATGAATTCACACATGCCCTGGGCCACTCCAAACGGCTCTCGATTCCAGGCTGCCAGTCATCAACTTTGGACCAAACTGGCAGGCAAAAGCCGAAATGGAGTTCAGGACTAGATGCACGCAACGAAATCTTCTCCACTGCCTGCTGCATCGCAAACCGGAAATCTCACTCTTGTGCAACCGGCGGTTTCGCTCACCCGGCAGGGATTGCTGAGCGCGACAGGCCTTTTGATCGCTGCTAACGCAGCATCGAAACTGATGGGCTTTACCAGAGAGATACTTACGGCAAGAGCGTATGGCGTCTCCGCCCAGGTGGATGCTTTTCTGGTCGCCTTATCGGTGCCAGACTTGGTCGGCAGCGCATTGGGAGCTGCTATGGCAGCTGCCCTGATTCCACGTTTAACTGAACTCAGTACTGCTCCGGGACAAGCCCAGCAATATGCCCGCCGCACTCTTTCAGTTTCCCTTTATTTATCGGTGGTGTTGTTGTCCCTGACTTTTTTCGGGGCCCACTGGATTATCAAAATGTTCGCACCTGGAATGCCGCCCGCGGTCATGCCGCTTGCCGTAAACATTACTCGCGTGTTGTCGCTGGTGACGGCAGGCTTATTTTTGGACCGTGTGCTAACTGGCATCTTTCAAGGTTTTCATCACTTCCTATGGCCGGCGGCCAGCGTCTTGCTCTTTAATGCTTGCTCCATTGTGTTTTTGATTGTCTTCGCTCCTACGCACGGTATTTGGGCGCTGGTAAACGGGTGGACGCTTGGCGTCGTCCTGGCGATGGCCGTGCAGGGGATACTTCTGGTGCGCTTTTTAGGAGCACCGATTTTCAGCGGACTACCAGTCTCCGATCTGCGTTGGTTGGGCCTTAGCGGAGTGGAGATATTTTTTCTCACCTCTGTACCAAGCTTGCTCTACGTAATTGCTCGTGCCGTTGCGGCCACACTTCAGGAGGGATCGGTAGCAACCCTGGGCTATGCGCAGCGCTTGTTCCAACTTCCAGTCGAGGTTGTAGTTATGGGAGTGCTGCTCGGTACTTATCCGATGTTGGCGAAAATTTCCTCTCAGGGAAATAAGAAACACCTGGCCTCCTCGGTAGACGAATTGGGCCGCACGCTCTTGTTGATCAGTACATTGATTGCCACGCTGATGATGGTATTGAGTCACGATCTCGTGAAACTTGTGTTCCAACGGGGTGCGTTTGATATCCACGCCACTACGGCAACTTCCGCCGTTCTTTTTTGTATTGCTCCCGCCCTCCCAGGTCTGGCGACGGCCATGTTCGCTATGAGGGTGTTCATGAGTTGCGGAAAGGCCCGAAAGGTGATCGTCCCCGTATTGATGGCGTTAGTTCTGGACGGAATATTGTCCTGGCTGGCCGCTCCCAGATTTGGAACGCCAGGAATTGCAGCGGCCTTCAGCGTGACATGGAGCATCTTCGCGGTTCAAATGGTTTTTGCTTTACGGAAACAAGCTAGAGAATTTCATCCCCGCTCATTCCTCTTTTCCGCCGCGCGCACTTATCTCACTGGCGCTCTCACCTGTGCATTTGTCATTGCTGTATATAACAAAACCGGAATTTCTCACCTGGTGCTCGCGAGTGCATTTACGACGGTCCTGTTTCTCGGTGTCATATTGATATTTGAACGTGAACAGCGTGGACTCATGCAAAAGTTGTTGCGGCGTTTCGGACAGATTGCCCGCCAAGCGGCGCCGCAATTAGAGATTTCTTCCTCTTGAGTTCGGCCACAATGAGCGATACTACATTTGCAATTTTCGTTTTCTTGCTGACTGCTCCTTTGGCATTCGCACTCTCGTATAGGAACATCCTTGCTCAATTCCGGTTTCTGACTCTGCCAGGCACTCTGTATTTTCTTTACATCCTGTTAGTGGCTGCTCCGGCTTATTCAGTCTTCTTTGATCAGGACGGTCAGCCGGCCCGGCGTGCTTTTTTGCTTGCCTCAGAGAGTGCATTAGTAACGCTGGCGTCGGGGAGTCCGCCTCGCACACAAAAGCAAAGAGCATGCCGCCCAGAATCGTGAGCAGACGACTCTTCAGGGACGCCAACGGGTCGTCTTAGGTCCCCAGCCCGACCGGCTTCGTCATTTTTGCTATATAGGATTGGCGGTCGCCGCATTGTCAGTTGTGGCTTATCTGATGGTTGTGGATTCAGTGCCTCTTTTTGAACTACTCCGGTCCCAGGAAAATAATGCGCACGCTTATGTCTCTTTTAAGAGAAGACAGTCTCAAGCTCTTGCCTTTGCCTTTGTACGCATATTTCGAAACCATTGTATGATTTTTCTTCCTATGCTGTCCATGGTCGGTTTGGGTATGTATTTGGCTACGCGGCTTCGCAAATGGCTAATCTATTTTGCTCTGAGTGCGATTCTGACATTTTTCTTTTCTGCGCTATCTCTTGCCAAGGCGCCGCCGCTTATTTTTCTAGTGATGTGTGGGACTTACTGGTTTCTGGCCCGTGGAAGCCGTATCCCTGTGTGGGGATTTGTACTGGTCATCGTGGTAGGTTCAATTTTCCCGATTTACGTTGCCACCGCCACCACAGGCAATTCTGCCCCTGAGGTTGCTGATTTGCTCGCCACGGTAAAAGACCTGCTGTTTCGGCGATTCCTATATCTCAATGCTGAACTGCTTTACTATCACTTTGATATTTTCCCGGCCACGCACCACTTTCTATGGGGCCAATCAATCCGATTAGTTTCCTGGATCACGCGCCAACCAGAATTCCTGCTGCCGAATTACGTGTATCTGGATGTATATGGAAATCTTCCTGAGGCACTGGATTCGGGATGGGCGAATGTCGTATTCCTTGGTGGCCTGTGGGCAGATTTCGGCTGGCTGGGTGTTTTGATTGGACCAGTATTGATTGGCTTTTACCTCCAGAAATTGCAAAACTTCATTTTTACTTTGGGAAAGAACGTGATTGGCGTCACTTGCCACGTAATTCTACTCACCGCCGCGGCTTATATCTCAATGAATAGTGCAACCGGATTTGCGTTTCTTGGGATCGTGGCGTGCACCTTCATCTTCGCCAAGATTATGCATGGAACAAGGCAAGGAGAAAAACAATTTCGCCTATCACAACTAAATGCACATTTTTCGCCGCCTTCGCTATAAGTTCTCTGCTTGCGCAGTGTGCTCTGTTCGCGCAGGGGGTGCCAGCTATAGCGGACAACAAGTCTTCTGCAGAGATTAGTGGCAGGACACAATCCTCTCGTATCCTTCTCTTTAACAGTACCGTGGCCAACGACAGTTTGGCGTTAGTGCAAGACAAAACCTTCGGTACTTATTTTCAACGACTGGCCGCGAACACACCTACATATGTCAGCGCGGCACCAACTGGGTTTGTCCCGGATGGAACAGCCAGAGCTTTATTTCGCGCATATGCCACAGATATTGTGGCCGACCCGGTCAACTTCGAATCGGTGGACATGGAGTCGGAAAGAGCTCCAGCTTCGACTCCTGGTGGTCCTATGACTATTTATTTTTTCGCAAAAACGCGCATTGGCGGGACGGGATCGCACCGGCCAGTGGTCGCCCAGGTTGGTGGTATCAATCTGCTTTATATGGATCCAACATTAGGCTGCATCGTTACGGCACCTAAAAGCGTAGATATGCTGGGGGCGGCGGTAGATTTTGTTCCAACTGGTTGCGATAAAGGCGACTTGGTTCTCGGCGTCAACGGTCGTGCCTTGCGCTCGGCCAATGCGTCTGGCACAAGTACCATTCCGTTGATCTCGGCCAACAACAACGATCAGGTGGTGCTCGGATCGAACACAACAAATGAAACGATTGTGCAGCGTTCGCTGATCATCCAGGGGAACAATTCGACAGCAACTTTTACACATTCAAACACCGTACCGCGCACCTATACTTTCCCGGATACGAACATGGCAATGTTCATCGGCAGAGGAACACTTACCTATGGGGAAATCGCGGCACAAAGTTGTCAGGAGCGCACACTGTCTCTGACCGGTGTATTGACTACAGGAATCGCTACCGCCTCACCTGCCTCAGACATTGGAACAAATTTCAATTACAGTGGGGCGAGAGTTTCCGCTCCAGGCACCGTTGCGGTACGTGTATGCAATCCAACCAGAATCGCATTGATTCCCAACCCGGTCTCCTGGAACGTGCAGGTAGTCCAGTAACTCCAGCAATTTAGCGTCTTCATGCGAATCACAATCCTGACACAGTACTATCCCCCGGAGGTCGGTGCCCCACAGAACCGGCTTTCCGATCTTGCCAGCCACCTTGTCATGGCGGGGCACGAAGTGGAGGTCTTGACCGCCATGCCTAGCTATCCACGTGGCAAGATTTATCCGGGATACGGCGGTTTGTTTTCACGCGAACAAAAAGATGGCATTCGAATACTGCGCACGTTTATTTATCCCACCCGCAGTGCCGCTTTATTGCCTAGACTCTTGAACTATTTTTCTTTTCTCCTTTCTTCAGCCTTGTTTGGTAGTTTCTTGCTGCGGCCTGCTGATTATCTTCTGGTGGAAAGTCCACCGCTGTTCCTGGGCCTGGCCGCGATATGGCTCAGCCGGCTCAAGGGGGCGAAGATGATATTCAATGTGTCCGATCTTTGGCCCGACAGCGCAGTCCACCTCGGCGTCATTTCAAAGAACAGCCGTGCTTATGCTTTGAGTTCACGTTTGGAATCGTTTTGCTATCGTCATGCATGGCTGGTAACGGGACAATCCAATGGAATTCTCAATGACATTCGCGGACGTTTTCCGGGCGTTCACACTTTTCTGCTTTCTAACGGATCGGACACAAAAGCTTTTACGCCAGAGCGTCGGCAAAGAAAATCATTGCGTCGTCTGGCTGAGGACAATAAATTCGTGGTGCTCTACGCGGGGCTGCACGGACTGGCGCAAGGATTGGACCGTGTGCTGGAAGCAGCCGAAAAACTGGCCGTCGAACCAGGCTATCGTTTTATCTTCGTGGGAGATGGTCCTGAAAAACGAGACTGGCCACAATTGCAAAGCAGCAAAAACACGCCGACATCATATTCATGGATCCGCTGCCGAAGGACGAAATCCCTGACCTTCTGGCAGCGGCCGATGTCTTACTGATACCCTTGGCGTGTGACATTCCAGGCGCTGTGCCTTCGAAACTTTATGAGGCCATGGCCAGCGGCATGCCGCTGGTATTGGCGGCAAACGGGGAACCAGCGGAGATTGTGCGAAAACATCAAGCCGGCATTGTAGTTGTGCCAGGTGATGTAAACGGACTAGCAGGGGCGATTCATGCTTTGCGCGCGGATCAGGATAAAGCCGCTTACTTCGCCAAAAATGCACGGCGTGCTGCGGTAGAGAATTATGATCGTGCCCAGATTGCCCAAACTTTTATGGCATATTTGGAAACGCACACGGCAGACATAAATACAAAATATGAGGCTGGCTACCAAACCAACTGGAGCGCGGGAAAATGATGATGCCTCAGATCCTTTGGACCATGAAGTTGCAAGAATTGAAGCCGCATACGCTCGTCGCCACAAAAAACATGACCTCTACAGTTGGTTTGAACCCAGCTACCGGTTATTAGCGCAGGAACGCGAAAGCAAACTCCTTAAAACACTTTCAGAACGGGGATTTCTAAAACTCGGAGATACAAAAATATTGCAGGTGGGTTGTGGTACGGCCGCCTGGCTGCGTGATTTCATCCGCTGGGGAGCGCGCCCTGAAAATCTGTACGGAGTAGATCTCCTGCCCGCAAGAATTGCGCAAGGCAAGATGCTATGTCCATCAGAAGTTACGTTGAAATGCCAAAACTCCGCAAATTTGGATGTCGTGGATGCCAGCTTCGATCTTGTACTTCAGGCTACAGTCTTTACATCCATTCTCAATCCAGATATGAAGCGACTGCTCGCCGCGGAAATGGTGAGGGTCCTTCGTAAGGATGGGCTGATTATCTGGTACGACTTTCATGTAAATAATCCGAAGAATCCGGATGTGCGTGGAGTAGGGAAGTCAGAGATTAAGCAACTGTTTCCCAACTGCAACGTCTCGCTGGAAAAATTGACTCTGGCGCCGCCGATTGGCCGGCGCATAGCCCCAATATCCACTTTGCTGTATCGAGTTTTGTCACACATCAAACCACTTTGTACCCATTACTTGGGAATCATCACAAAGCTATGACTACTTTGCTCAACGCTATCAAAGTTCCATTTCATCGCGCCTCACTGGGCGAAGAAGAAATCCATGCTGTGAGCGATGTGCTTCGCTCCGGCTGGTTGACGATGGGAGCGAAGACCTTTGAGTTCGAACGCCTGTTTGCAGACTATGTGGGTGCAAAGTACGCAATCGCAGTTTCTTCCTGTACGGCTGCGCTGCATTTGAGCCTTGAGGCAATTGGCGTACAAGCGGGAGATGAGGTCTTACTCCCCACGACAACTTTCACAGCCACCGCAGAAGTCGTGACTTACCTGGGAGCCCGCCCTGTATTCGTGGATATTGATCCGCGCACTATGAACATGAACCCTGCTGATGCGGCACAACGGATTACCCCACGCACCAGGGCGATCATTCCCGTCCATTTTGCCGGTCAACCCTGCGATATGTCTGCGCTAAAAAAATTGGCGGACGGCCATAAACTACATATCGTCGAAGATGCCGCTCACGCTCTGCCATCTGTTTATCAGGATCGATATGTAGGCACGCTCAGTGAATTGACAGCATTCAGTTTCTACGCAACCAAAACTTTGACGACAGGTGAAGGCGGCATGATCACTACGAATGACGACACCTACGCCAAACGTATACAGATGATGCGCCTGCACGGCATCAGCCGTGACGCCTGGAACCGTTATGGTTCAGGCGGGTCTTGGTACTACGAAGTTCACGAGGCCGGATACAAATACAATCTGACTGATCTTCAGTCTGCAATCGGTGTTGTACAGCTTGCGAAGTGCGCAGAAATGAACCACGCTAGGCAGCGCATTGCCGAACGTTACAACAATGCATTCGCCACCTTGAGCGCATTGGAAATTCCTGAAGTACTGCCTGATCGCCAGAGCTCGTGGCATCTCTATGTATTGCGATTGCATTTAGAAAACTTGAGAATTGATCGCAATCAGTTCATCAATGAACTGGAGCAGAGGGGAGTTACAGCTAGTGTGCACTTTATCCCTCTTCATCTTCAGCCGTATTATCAAAAACAATTTGGCTATAAAGCCGGGGATTTCCCGCAAGCTGAACATGAATATGCTCGTTGTCTTTCGCTCCCCATCTACCCCGGAATGAGTGATGAGGAAATTGACTACGTCATTCAAGCTGTTTCCGACGTAATTCACCATTGGACAAAATAGTTGGCGAACGTTGAAACAAGATGTGGGCTGTATGGATCGGGCGGCAAAAGGCTGCTAGATGTATTTGCTGCGGCCATCGGTTTGACGCTTTTACTCCCTGTCTTTATTTTGCTAGTGATAATTTCGAAACTCACTTCTCCGGGGCCGGTATTCTATCGGCAGACGCGAATAGGAAAAGACGGGCGCAGCTTCAAGATCGTCAAATTCCGCACCATGCATGTGAATGCAGATAAGCATGGCCCCATCATCACAGCCAGGGGCGATTCGCGAATAACCTCACTAGGGCGAATTCTCAGGGTCATAAAGCTGGATGAACTACCCCAATTATGGAATGTGCTCAAAGGAGAAATGAGCCTGGTAGGCCCGCGTCCCGAAGTCCCACTTTATGTGAACTCGTACACCGAAGAGCAAAGAAAGTTCTGACCGTGCGCCCAGGCATTACCGATCTCTCATCTATCGCTTACAGAGATGAAGAAGAATTGCTGGCCCGGCAGGTAAATCCAAGAACCTACTATCTGGAAGTCGTCCTGCCACACAAGCTTTCGCTAAATGCAGAATATATCCGTGATATTTCGTTGAAAAATGACCTGTCCCTTATAACTAAAACTCTGTTTCAGCTGTTCTTCAACCGTCCCCGATACACGCCGAGCGTTGTAAACCGATAACCTTCGCGTTCCCGAATACATCAATTATCCAGCAATTGTTTCAGAGAAAGCCGGTATGATTCGTTTCGCACAAACTCTCTTGAGGAGAAGTACCTGGTTTGTTGCCGTTTTTCAGGCAACATTGATTGTCTTTGCCCTCCTGGTGTCATGGCTCTTACGCTTTGACTACACGTTGCCTTACCGGCGATTGCTGTTGGTCGCAGTCCCCATTCTGCTCCTGGTTCGCTTGCTGGCCATTGCCCGTTTCAATCTGCTGCACGGCTGGTGGCGTTACGCAGGCATAAGTGACGTGCTCGATGTAATCAAAGCTGTTGCTCTGGGTTCTGCCGGATTCATCGTGGTCATGCATTATGGCCTGGGAAAAACAGGTTTTCCTCGCTCCTATACGTGTTGGAGCCGGTGATTACCGCAGGATTGTTGTGTGGAGTGCGCTTGTTTTCTCGCGTACTGGCAGAGTCGGTTCGCAAAGATTATTCCGCGCGCAAACGTGTCATGCTGATTGGAGCAGGCAGCGGCGCGCAGACTATCTTGCGCGAGATCAGCCGTCCGGACAGTACCTATATTGCGGTCGGTTGTCTCGACGATGATCCATCCAAGCAAGGTATACGCATCAACGACGTACCTGTGCTAGGCCCAATAGAAAATCTGGCCGCTGCTTTGTCCAATCGTCCAGTCGACGAAGTGCTCATTGCAGTGCCTTCAGCTACCGCCCAGCAAATGCAGCGATTTGTCGAGATATGCAACAAGGCACGTGTGGTGTTCCGTACCGTTCCTGCTTTGAAAGACATCATTGCCGGTGAAATCACGGTCAACCACTTGCGCGAAGTTAGTTTGGAAGACTTGCTCGGACGTGACCCAGTTTGCCTGGACCTGCAATCAGTCCAACGGGAGGTCCAAGACAACACTGTGCTGATAACTGGTGCAGCCGGTTCAATTGGATCAGAGTTATGCAGACAGGTATTGAACTACGGCCCGCGCCGTTTAATTTGTCTCGATCAAAGTGAAACTGCTCTATTCTTCCTCCGGTTGGAGCTGCAAAAGCTGAGAAATGGCCCACAGGCAAAATTCTGTGTTGCTGATGTCTGTGACCGGGAGCGTGTGGCAAAGGTACTGGCAGAGAACAAGCCAAGCATTATTTTCCATGCAGCTGCCTACAAACATGTTCCTATGATGGAGTCCAATGTCCAGGAAGCGGTAAAAAATAATGTGGTCGGACTTCTCGGACTTTTGAACTTAGCCGAGGATGCAGGGTGCGAAAATTTCGTATTGATCTCTTCCGACAAGGCGGTCAACCCCACCAACATTATGGGAGCAACCAAACGCGTGGGAGAATTAATCATCTCCTCCCGTCCTGCCAAACATATGCGGTGCGTGTCGGTAAGATTCGGAAACGTACTGGGTTCAAACGGCAGCGTCATTCCAGTGCTCCAACAACAATTGCAAAATCACCAGCCATTGACCGTCACTCATCCTGAGGTCAAGCGTTTTTTCATGACTATCCGCGAGGCAGTGGCCTTGGTTCTACAAGGTTTCACCATCGGCACTCACGGTGACATCCTGGTCCTTGATATGGGCGAACCAGTGCGGATTGTGACCCTGGCGCGCAGCCTCATTCGGCTGTGTGGCAAGTCCGAAGAGGAAGTTCCGATCCGCTTTACCGGGCTGAGAGAAGGTGAAAAATTAGAAGAAGAGCTTTTCTATCACGATGAGCGACTAATACCTACAAGCTGTTCCAAGATTCGCCGCACCCGCGGTCCCCATCGGCATTGGACGGATCTCCAACAGCAATTGGAAGAGTTGCGTATGTCTCTCACCGTGGATGGCGCAGCTCCCGTTCGTGCCAAGATCAAAGAAATTGTTCCTGAGTACACTTTTCAGGGCGAATGGAAACTCCACAAGAACGCTCAATTTAATTTGCAAGACTATTTAGAGCGGGCCATGGGACAGGACTGATCCAACTTCTTCACAACTCCCCACCCACCAGTTAACTTTCCGCACCCTCCTGATTTATCTTTGCCATCTGAGCCGCCATTTTGGCGAGGATGGCATGCGCACGTCTGCACGCATCCATAGACAGGCTCGTCCGTTGATTTATTCCCCACTACCTGATAAAGCTTTTTATGCGGCCATGGCGAACCCAGTTCTAAATTAGACCCCAAAGATAACGTTCTAGTAGCCCTGCTCAATCTCCATAAGGACGAACAAGTGGAGTTGTCGGGCCAATCTTATATTTTGGCATCCGATGTCCCGGCAAAACACAAATTTGCCACCGAGGACCTCGCGACCGGCGCTGATATCGTGATGTACGGCGTGCTCGTGGGGAAAGCCCAGCAGCCTATCCGTAAGGGAGAGGTGTTGACAACGCGCAACATGCGTCATGACGCTTCATCATTTCATCAGAAAACCAATGGCTTCCGTTGGAATCCTCCCGATGTCAGCTCATGGCAAGGGAAAACATTTTTGGGATATCAACGCGCAGACGGCCAGGTAGGTACTCGTAACTACTGGCTGGTTGTCCCGCTCGTATTCTGCGAGAACCGCAACATTGCGGTATTGAAGCAAGCCTTTACGGAAGAGCTAGGTTTAGCTCCCTCGACTGGGTATCGTCGTCAGGTTGCGCAGTTAATTCGTCTTTACCAGGAGGGAAGACAGGATGAAATTAAAGACTATTCTTTCTCGCCTACTGAGACTCCTCTAGTTCGGCCTCACGTGTTCCACAATGTGGACGGGATTAAGTTTCTGATGCACGAAGGCGGATGCGGCGGTACGCGCCAGGATTCAACTGCTCTCTGCGGATTGATCGCAGGTTACATCCATCAT
>CAWBXL010000025.1:0-22110 GCA_963792305.1 uncultured Acidobacteriaceae bacterium
TCAGCACGACCTTGTTATCGGCAACGATGATCGCGCCTACGCCAATCAACGGCTGTTTGGGATATTCTCGTTGTTCTGCCACGGTCAACCCCAGATGGTTTGGGAGATTCTAACCTAGTTGTCAGTTCACGGTTCTTTGTTCCCAGTGGACTAGAATAAATTTTGTGTCACTCGACGAATACAAACGAAAACGGCGGTTTGCAGAGACGCCTGAGCCTCCTCCAAAACTGGAGAAGAAAGCCGGCCATCGCTTTGTCGTGCAGAAACACCGCGCCACGCGATTGCACTATGACTTCCGTTTAGAGATGGAAGGCGTGTTGAAGTCGTGGGCCGTTCCCAAAGGGCCTTCGCTTGATCCTGCCGACAAGCGGCTGGCTATGCAGGTGGAAGATCATCCCGTTTCTTATTTTGATTTTGAAGGCACCATTCCTGCAGGCAACTACGGCGCAGGAACGGTGATGGTTTGGGATGTAGGAACCTGGCTGCCGCTCTCGCCCGTGCCGGTAAAGGGCAAGTTCGTCCCCGGGACAGATGTTGAAGCAGCAGAAATGTTACGCAAGGGAGATTTCAAATTCAGGCTGAAAGGTAAACGGCTCAACGGTGATTTTGTTTTGATCCACATGAAAGCGCGGCGGCCCGGAAGCAAGGGAACAGAATGGCTGCTGATCAAGAAGCAGGATGATGAAGCGGTTTCAGGCTACGACATAGAAAAGTTAGACAGCTCCGTGCTTACGAAGCGCAGCATGAAGGCAATCGGGGGAGATGAGGATTCAGCACAATGGAAGAGTGACCGGCCAGCGTCCCGTGGAAAAGTTAAAGCTGCATGGCTGGCAGACACTCTGGAGAAGTTGGACAAGAAAAAACGGACGGCGCCCAGCAAGAAATCCTCAGAAAAAAAAACTAAAAAATCAGAGATAGCTGCCCCGGTCCCAGCGGTCCAAGGTTTGGATGGCGCGCGGCGGCCCATGCCTTCTGTCATTCATCCCATGCTGGCTACGCCTGTGGAAGATCCCTTCGACGATCCTGCCTGGTTATTTGAGATCAAATGGGATGGCTACCGCGCGGTGGCATTTATTGATAATGGAAAACTGCGCCTGGTATCGCGCACGCAAAACGATCTCACAGCGCAATTCGCTGAACTCAAGGACATTCCTAAATTTATAAAAGCGAAAACGGCGGTATTGGATGGAGAAATCGTCGCCTTGGATGGGGACGGGCGCTCGTCCTTCAGCCTGATGCAGCAGCGCACAGGCATTCGCAAGTATGGACAACGTGCGGCTTCAAATCCTGGCATTCAGGTCCTCTACTACGCTTTCGATCTGATTTACTTCGAAGGGCACGATCTTCGCCGCTTGCCGCTGGAACAACGCAAACAGGCACTGGCAACATTGGCTGTAGCCGAAGGCCCCCTCCGTATATCGGAGCCCTTCGACCAGGGCAAAGCTTTATTTGCAGCCGCCAAACAGCAGGGGCTGGAGGGAATTCTGGCCAAGAAGCGCGACAGTTGTTACGAGGAGAAACGCACGCGCGACTGGCTGAAGATCAAAATTACCGACACGATTGACTGCGTAATCGGCGGTTACACCGAGCCAGAGGGAACGCGTCAACACTTCGGCTCGATTGTTTTGGGGCTATACAACAAGAAAGGGCAGCTGATTCATGTCGGACAGGCGGGAAGCGGTTTTACTCACGCTACTTTAAAAGATCATTGGAAGAAGCTGGAGAAACTGAAAACCACTCACAATCCGTTCTATGGCCACGTCGAAGCGCTCCGCAAAGTGCATTGGGTGAAGCCGGAGTTGGTGGCAGAAATCAAATTTACGGAGTGGACCCACGAATCGGAAGATGGCGGAATGAAACTGCGCGCCCCGGTGTTTTTAAGATTGCGGGATGACAAAGAGCCAAAAGATTGTGTGCTGGAACAGGCAGTTGCGTCTCTGGCTACTTGATGTCCTTCATCGGCAGCAGCGAGCCAAAGTCCCGTCCGGAGGGTTCAACCGCCCGCACCACTACTGAATCAAAAGCATCGCGAAATTCTGGAAACTTTGCAACGACTGCCTTGATCACAGCCTGATTATCCTGGAATGTCTGCCCGCTGTTGGAAACATCAGCTGAAGCATATTTCACAATCAGATCAATTTCATTGTTTACCGGAAGGAGATAAAGGTTGTTGATTTTGAAAGTCTTGCCTGCGGCTGCGATGTCTGGTGGAGGAAAGTCGGCCGGTTTCACGCCTGAGAATTCATCGTAGAGCTTGTCGGTAATCAGGGTGCTCATGAACGGAACCGGAACCAGCAATTCACGCGCTTGCGCAGAATATAGCCAGGCGTTCCGCGATTGTCCTTTGGCTTTAAATTCACGTGCGCGGGTGACGAACCACTGGCCATCGTGACCAGCCGCCTGTACAGCTTTCACATAAAATCCGGCAAACTTCCATGTTGCCCCTTCCTGCTGCAAAACGAATGACACAGTGTAAGGACCTTTGGGAGTCGCAGCGTCGAGAATGGTGATTGCATAGGTTGCGGGAGGCAGGTTAGGGATCACAAAAACTGAACTGTTTTGCGTCTGGCCATTTTGGTTGAATACACCGCATAGAAACTCGGCCCTCTCTACAGGAGCGGTCCCATCTATTTTCAGTTCATAAGGAGGGCGCGCCACCGGCGAAACGCCCAGGAAATTGGCTTTATTTTCAGTGACCGCTGCTTCAATCCCGCCGAAGGTTGATGCCAGGCTTGCAATTGCGTTTTGCCGCAATGATGCGACATCCCCTTGTCCAACCATGCCGAAGTAGCGTTGCGCGGTGCTGGTCAAAGCCGACTTCGTGGCGGCGTCCATCTCGTCGGAGGTAACGCAGGTTTGCGCCATCGCAGACGCTGCCAGGAAAAGAAACACTGCCACAAGTTGCATAACTGGCTTCATTGGATTGTTCCTCAGACAGTCCATACTTATTTTGACTCCTAATAACTATCTTACGATGCCTGCCAAGGGCAGAGAGCAAGTCAATTGCTGCCCATGTCCCCTATGTGTTACCGTCGCCTTGAATCTACTTCTAAGGGGCGGACGCTTATGGGAGTCTGGATTGTACTCGGGGTTCTGGTCGTCATAGTTTTCCTGCTGATCGGAATGTACAACAGTCTGGTGCAGCTGCGAGTACGCGCTGATAATGCCTGGTCAGACATTGATGTTCAGCTTAAACGCCGTCATGATCTTATCCCTAACCTGGTTGAAACCGTAAAGGGATACGCTGCCCACGAAAAAGGGACGTTTGAAAATATTGCCAAGTTTCGCTCCATGGCAATGCAGGCAACGGGGCCTGTTGATAAGGCGGCCGCTGAGAATCAACTTTCCGGAGCACTGAAAAGTTTGTTCGCCGTGGCGGAGAACTATCCCGAATTGAAGGCATCGGCCAACTTTACCCAGTTGCAGGACTCGCTGGGACAAACCGAGGACACGATCCAGGATTCACGCCGTTACTACAACGCAGTGGTACGCGACCTGAATACGAAGATCCAATCATTCCCGACCAATATTCTGGCGGGCATGTTTGGATTTTCGCAGCGACAGTTCTTTGAGACGGCTGCGGCGGACCGTGAGCCAGTCGCGGTAAAGTTCTAAGCTGATGACCTTCTTAGCTGAAGCGCGCGCGAAGTTTTATTTGTCATGCGTGCGTATTTTCGCCATTGCACTAGTCCTCTCGGCGTGCCCTCTGTTTGCGCGAGACTGGCGCATCGCTGATTTCCAGGACACGATTCACATTTCACAAGACGGTTCGACCTCCGTCCATGAACGCATCACACTCTCTTTTATAGGAGAATGGCACGGCATTCATCGCACCATTCCGATTGAATATCCTGGGCCTAGCGGAACCAACTACACGCTCTTTCTTGACGTGACCAGCGTCACGGACGGCGACGGGCATAAGCTGAAGTACGAGTCCAGCACCTCGCATGGCTTCCGTGACCTCAAAATTTTTATTCCGGATGCGGTAGATACCACCCGCACGGTTGAGATTGACTACAACGTGCGCAACGCGATCCGCCATTTTGAGGATCCGGGGGGACATGATGAGTTTTATTGGAGCGTAACCGGTAACGACTGGCCGGTTCCGATTGATCATGTCACCACAGAAGTGTTTTTCCCGAGCAAGGCGAGCGGACAGCTCAAGGCGCAGGCATTTACTGGGGCCTACGGATCAACCGATCACGAGGTCACCTCCAACGTGGATGGCGCCACCGCCTCGTTTGAAACCACCAATCCGCTACCCATTCGTGGTGGCATGACGATTGATGTTTACATTCCGAATGGAATCATCGAACAACCCAGCGCGTTTGCCCATTTGATCTGGTTTCTGGGAAGCAATCCAATTGTTTTTTTGCCGTTTGTCACTCTAGTGGTCATGGGGATGCTCTGGTACTACAAAGGGCGCGATCCCGATGCAGGCCGCTCTGTCGCGCCTATGTATGAGCCGCCGCCGGGGATGACTCCTGCTGAAACCGGCACGTTGCTGGATGATCAGGTTGCGCCGCGTGATATCACCTGCACGCTGGTTGATCTGGCGGTGCGCGGTTACGTGAAGATCGAAGAAGTTTCCGACACCTCGCTCATGATTTTTCACCACAAAGATTACATTTTCCACCTGCTGAAAGATCGCGGACAGTGGGGCAATCTTGCTCCTTTTGAGCGGGTCATGCTGGAGAACGTTTTTTCCGGGGGAAGCGAGACTCGACTTTCCAGCTTGAAGAACCGCTTCTACACGGCGCTTCCCGTCATTCGCCAGGATGTCATGAGCGCGCTGCGCAACAAGGGTATGTATTTGCTTGACCCTGAAACCGCCAACGCATACAGCATCGGCGGGGCGGTGCTGAGCGTGGCTCCTTTCGCATTGATGCAGTTCACCGGCTTCAAGAACATTTTTGGTGCAGTATCGCCGCTAGTTTTGTCAGGCTTTCTGTCGGCGATTATTTGGTGGCTGTTCGCGCGAGAGATGAGGGCGCACACGGTGAAGGGGGCGCAGACCCGAGTTCATGTACTTGGTTTTCAGGAATTTATGACTCGCGTGGATGCGGACCGGCTGAAACGAATGCCTCCGGACACGTTTGAAAAATTTCTGCCGTTTGCGATGGCCCTGGGTGTGGAGCACAACTGGGCGCAAGCCTTTGCGGGGATCGTGCAGAATCCGCCTACATGGTATGCATCTCCCGGAGGATTTAATACTTTCAATCCGATTTTCTTTTCCAGTTCCATGCACAGCATGGCCAATGATATGCACCAGACTTTCGTCTCCGCGCCGCGGGCTAGTTCGAGCGGGTCGGGATGGAGTGGTGGCGGGGGCGGAGGATTTTCTGGTGGCGGGTTTGGTGGTGGCGGGGGCAGCGCGTTCTAAAAAGTTTCCTATTGAGTTTGAGTTGCCAATACTAACTTTTGTTTTGGTTTCTTCCTGATAGCTCGCAGCGCCTCGTGGCGGCTTGCAGATAATCTTTCAAACCATTCCAGGCCCGGCAGTTTTCCAATGGTTGTATCAATTCGCTTGGCAATCTGCTCTCCCTCGGGATCGCCGAGGATGAATGACAGTATCCACTCCACTTCTCCTTCCGACTTCACTCCTCCACCCACCGGCAGCCAAAAGTTGCGAATGATAAAGCTGGTGAGCCGTTGCGCATTGCGCGGCTTCAGCAGCAGGCGAGCTTTGTTGTAATAAAAAGAAAAATGCCGTCGCTCGTCTTTTGCTAGACGCTTCACTACTTCCGCCAAGACCGGATTTTTAGTCCGCCGCGCCAGCACGCCGTATCCTTCCAGCGTGGAAAGCTCGGAGATCGCCCCATAAGTTAAATACGCTGCGTGGAAATGGTCCGAAAACCTGCACAGGATGGACGCCCCCATCTCCTTCAGCCACTCTTTCGTCGAAGTGGTTTTGTGCACTTCCTGCATGCGTGTTTGGGAAACTGGCGCGCCCACCGCATCCAAAAATTGCCGGATGGTATGGCCGTGGAAAAATTCCTCATAAGCCCAGCAGCTCAAAAATGCAGTGGTCTGTGGATCTTCGATAGCGCAGGTGTTCAGGATGGCTCTTAAGTAGACGACCGTGTGCGATTCGATATCGCACATATAAGTTAGCGCGTGGATTTCCTCGTCTGTGATTGGGTAGTTTCTGGCCTGTGACAAATCAAGGTCGCTGATATCTACTTTTTTTGAAATACGCACCAGCTTTTCAATATCAATGCTGGAATCGTTGCCAATCGTGTCGGACATGTTCTGCTCCTGCCTAAAGTACGTGGGAGGAGCGGTTTTGGATTGACGGATTCTTAGGCGGCCAAGGGTTTCTCTGCGATCTCTGCGAAACCTCTGCGAACTCTGCGGTTATGCTTGGGAAGCAAAATCTTAAAGCGCAGAGTGCGCGGAGAAAAGCCGCGGAGATCGCAGAGAGGGCCTAGTTTTTACGAATGCTTTTTGTTAAACAACTCTTTGCTCTGTTCAGCTGCTTCTTTCACAAAGAAACCCATCTTAGGGTGCGACGGTTCCATATCAACACTAATCCCAAAATCTTTAAGTGTGCCGGAAGTTGTAGGGCCGATCGAAGCCACTACCGCCCGCTTCAGTCCTTTCACCAGTGCATCGCGCAACCCCATCTCTTCGGCGAAGCGGAATAGGTGATGGATTTGCACCGAAGAAGTGAACATTACTACATCAATTTCTCCACGGCTCAAGGCAGTAATGGCATCGCGCAGCGGACCAGTGTCTTCCGGCGGCTCCCATTTATATACATGCACGGGAAGAATTTTTGCGCCGCGCTCGGTTAATGCTGCATAAAGTTCGGGGCTGGGAATCCCGTATTCCTGAATAGCCACCTGCTGCCCCTGCAACGGAACTTTGTCGCGGTTGTCATCCAAGGCCTGTACCAACTCCCGCCAGGTATTTGGCTCGGGCACAGCGACCGTCACTGGCACTCCGAATTCGCGCAACACTGCAACTGGCTTCGGCCCGCGTGCTACGACTTTCGTCCGGCTCAACGCAGCGACCAACTGCTCCCGAGAGCAGACCGACTCAATCGCCTGTGCAAGATGACGTGTGCCGACTCCGGTGAGAAAAATCACCGCGCCAAATTTGTCCTGCTGAAGTTCAGCCGCGAACTTTAACTCATCTTCATTGGGGCCCTCGGGGACTTCGCGAGTGGATGGAGCAATGACCGGCTTGCCGCCGTTGTTCGAAATCAGCTGGCCCATCTCTTTAGCGCGACGGCTCTCGAGAGAGAGCACGCGCAAACCGCCGAAACCATCACCGGGCATTTTTTGACTTTCCTTGGCGAAGATGAATGACAGCAGTCTAGAGCTTATCGTTCAAAGCGATATAAAGAAAGTTGTGATGGCTTAACCTTCATCTTCAAGCCTGTTGGATCGCCCGAACAAATTTCGGGCCAGAGTGCGATAGCTGAAAATTCCTGCACGTTCGACCGATGTTGCACTCCAGGTTTCATGCCAGTAGTCTCCCAAGTACAGTAGAGTTGCAGAACCGACCACAAACACGGCGGCAAACAGCAAAATGCCGATGCCATATTGTCCTGTCCTGTCCTTGATTGCTCCCAGCAGAGAAGGTAGAAGAAAACCTCCTAAACCTCCCGCTGCCCCGACCAACCCAGTCATGATTCCAACCCGATCTGAAAATCTTTGAGGAACCAGTTGGAAGACTGCGCCGTTCCCCATGCCCAGCATGCCCATGGTCAGAAACAACAAACAAACCACGACAGGCAAAGCTGGCAGGGAGCTTATGGCTGCAAGAGAACATCCCACGCCCAACAACAAAGCAAGAAGCGAACGATAGCCTCCGATTTTGTCGGCCACCCAGCCTCCTACCGGGCGGAGGAAACTGCCTGCGACTACGACAATCGTGGTGAAGTCTCCGGCCCGAATTTTGGAGAGGCCATATTGGTCATGAAAGAACACGGTGAGAAAACTGGCCAGCCCGACGAAGCCGCCAAATGTCAGACTGTAAAAGAAACAGAACCAGGCGGTGTCCGCCTGTTTAAACAGCGCGGCATATCCCGACCAGGTGTGCGCTTGGGACGATTAGGGCTGTCTTTTGCAAGCAACGCAAAAAGCACCCAGACGAGTACTACCGGGGCCATCGCCAAAGCAAAAGTTGTGGACCATCCGAATTTTTGTGCCAAGCGCGGAGCAAACAACGTCGCAACGAGAGTGCCGGAATTTCCCGCGCCGGCAATCCCCATAGCCAGGCCCTGATACTCCGGCGGATACCAAGTTCCCGCTAACGGAAGTGCGACGGCGAAACTAGCTCCGGCAACGCCCAGGAATATTCCCAATAAATAGAAGCTGTGTAATGAATGCGCCCAGCGCCAACCGAGCAACAACGGTATGAGCGTGAGAGTGAGTCCCAGTAGACCTGCTTTGCGGCCTCCCATGACCTCACCCAACAGACCGAGGATGGGACGAAACAACGAACCGCCAAGTAAAGGCAGGGCGACCATCATTCCCTTCTGGCCGGGCGTGAGATGCAGAGTGTCACTTAGAAAAGGCGCTAGGGGGCCTAGCAGGACCCAGATCATGAAGCTCACGTCAAAATAAAGGAAGGCAGCTACCAGGGTGGGGAAATGTCCGGTTTTCCAGAAACCTTGTTTGTTCATCTCTTACCTCGTCGTAGTTGATTTGCGGTTACCGTGCGGCGTGGTTTGATCTTTCCACACGCACCGCGCTTTGCTTGTAATTCGGCTCTCGTGAAATGGGATCGAAGGCGCTTTGCGTTATCTGGTTGGCGTTGGTCTCTGCAAAGTGGAATGGCATGAAGACCTGTCCGGGCGCGATGATCTCGGTCACTCGTAACTCCACGCCTTTTACTCGCCCGCGGGAAGAAACGATATCCACTTTGTCATGCGGCTTGAGCTTCAGTTTTCCCGCATCTCGCGGATTCATTTCCAACCATGCGTTAGGCGACATTCTTTCGAGAATCGGGACTTGCCCGGTCTTGGTGCGCGTGTGCCAGTGCTCGACAGTGCGGCCGGTGTTCAGGATGAAGGGAAATTCTCTGTTCGGCTGCTCGGGGAAAGGCTCCCACTTGATGGGCAGCAGTTTGGCTTTGCCATCGTCAGTTTGAAAATGGCCGTCGGTGTATAACCTGGAAGTTTTTCCGGGCTGTGTGCCTGCGGGCAGTGGCCACTGCACTCCGCCCTTTTCTTCGATCAGTTCATAGCTCATGCCGGAGTAGTCGCACAGGCGACCCTTCGAGATTAGTTTCCATTCTTCAAATGCGTCTTCCGGCTTCGTCCATCCGTTAAACAGTTCGTCGTAGCAGCCGAGGCGTTTGGACAGTTCAAGAAAAATATCGAAATCTGGCTTGGCTTCGCCGGGAGGTTGTACTGCCCGGTTCACTTTGCTAACGCGCCTTTCCGAATTGGTGTAGGTGCCTTCTTTTTCTCCCCAGATGCCTGCCGGCAGAACTAAGTGCGCCATTTCTGATGTTGGCGTGGGATGAAAACCATCCTGCACGACCAGAAATTCCAAAGTTTCCAGACCTTGTTTGAGCACATCCAAATTGGGGAATGAAACAATGGGGTTGGTCGCGATGATCCAGAGGGCGCGGATTTTCTTGGCGACGGCAGCTTCGATGATGTCGGGATAGGCGAGCCCGCGTGAAGTTGGGAGGCGCTCCGGCAAAATTCCCCATAGCGCTGCCAGTTCTTCCCGGTCACTTGTCTTCTCGAATTTTCTGTAGCCGGGCAGGCTCGAGGCGAAACCTGCTTCCCGGGTGCCCATGGCATTGCACTGTCCGGTGATGGAGAAAGGAGAGGCCCCAGCGCGGCCAATGTTGCCGGTGATCAAGGCAAGATTGTTAATGGCATTAACCGTCTCAGTGCCTTTGGTGCTGTGGTTCACTCCCATCGTCCAGCCGATGAATCCGGCTTTGGCATTTCCGTAAAGATAAGCGGCGCGGAAAATCTGTTCCGGTTCCAGTCCGGTGATTTGCGATACGTATTCCGGAGTGTATTTTTGGACCGATGCAGCCAGCAGATCGAACCCGGTGGTATGGGCAGCGATGTACTCGTGATCAATCAATCCGGCCCTGATTAAGACGTGGATAATTCCGTTAATCAGCGCGATATCGGATCGCGGTTTGACCGGTAGAAAGACGTCGGCCATCATCGCGGTTTTAGTGACGCGTGGATCGGCAACGATCAGCGTCTTGCGGGGATTGGCTTCTAAATATTGACAAAGGATCGGGTGGTTGTCGGCAATATTTGCGCCAATCAGGAAAATTACGTCGGATTTCTCGAGATCTTCATAAGCGCCGGGTGGCCCGTCGCTGCCAAAGGATCTTTTGTATCCCGAAACCGCGCTGGCCATGCAGAGCGTGGTGTTGCCGTCGTAATTCTTGGTACAGAAGCCAAGCTGTACTAATTTTCCGAGGGTGTAGAACTCTTCAGTTACCAGCTGGCCAGTACTGATGACGCCGAGTGCATCTTGCCCATATTTTTTCTGGACGCCTCCGAATTTCTCGACCATGGTGCCGAGAGCTTCATCCCAATCCACGCGGACGAGCTTTCCGTTTTTTCTGAGCAGGGGATATTTCGCGCGGTTCTCAGCTTCCAGCGTGTAGTGTTCGGAGAGTCCCTTGGGGCAAAGCTTCCCGCGATTCACCACATGATCATCATTGCCCCGCACGCTGACAGCGCGATTGTCTTTCACGCCGACAAACATGCCACAGCCCACCGAACAGTAACCGCAGGTTGTTGCCACCCAACGGTCAGGAATTTTTTGCGCGGAAATATATCCAGTGGTCGGATCAGTATCGTAGGCATATTGCTCCGGCAGAATGTCGAGCCCGAGTTTTCTCAATAGGCTCATGCGGCCTCTCTGCCTGCCAGGTAGGAAGCAGCCATGTTTTTAGGAACTACGCTAACGAAGAACAAATAACGGCCGGTGATTTCTCCGGCCAGCGCCAAAGCCAATGCCACAACGAAGGCGAGGGTTCTGCCGGAGAATAGTGGAACCATGATTCCACCCGCGATCAGAAGCGCGCATCGCGTCAGGAAACGCGATGCCAGAATAGTGGAAAGCAAGCGGGCTGAAGCTTGCAGTTCGAATGATTCTGAAGCGGTCATCCACAAAAATTTCACAGCTAGATTCAGTAACTGAGCTCCGGCAGCGATGGCCGAGGCAAGAATCAGTGCATGGCCGGCGGCAACTCCTGTGGCGCCTGCTAACAGAGGGCCGAGCACTGCGCCGGTCAGGAAAAATTCCGCCACTGTGTATTTGCTGTTCCAAGCTGGGCGGGCTTTTACGCGGTAGATCCATGCACTGGCAGTAATTCCTCCCAGGCCCATCAGCACAGTCATCGCACCGAGCGGAAGACTGCCGGAAAATGAAAACCAAAGCATTCCCGCGTAGACACCTGCCACTCCGGAAAAAGCGGTAAACATCAAAACTTCGCGGCTGAGCCAGGAACGTCTCCACATGCGCAATGCGCGATAGGCAAAAGCGGGACGGCCTAGATGCATGGTGGATGCGCCCAACGCCACTCCACCTACCAACAATGAAATGGCTGCCGCTAGTCTGAGATGTGTTGGTTTTCCCAATAACTGAACCAGCCAGATCGTGGTGAGTGCTCCAACTGAAAGCTGCGTTAACACCAACATCACCACCAGGGGCCAGTGCGGAGGTTCCGGCCTGACGCGGTTGAGATCAGCCTTTCTAGTATCGGGCGGAATAATTTTTGGCAGAGTGATGCGCGTAGTGGAAATGCTGTCATCCGCGGAAGGCAGGCCTGGAGCATCTGCGCTGGCGTAGTCCCGCTTCCACTCTTGAATATTTACGATTTCAATCTGGATCGCGCCTTCTGGACAGGCATTCACGCAAGCTGGTTCGCGATCTTCGCCTAACCGTCCGTAACACATATCGCATTTGCCCACCACGCCGCGCTCGGGATTGTATTGAGGGACTCCGTAGGAACAGTTCCAGGTACAGTACTGACATCCAATGCAGGCGTCAGCGCTGTGGCGCACAATGCCGGTAGCTGCATCTTTGGTATAAGCATCGACTGGACAGCCAATCAGACAAGAGGGCTCCAGGCAGTGATTGCATCCCATCGAAAGATGGAAGCGCTGCGTGTTGGGATACCAGCCACCCTCTATTTCACCGACGCGCCTCCAGTTAATCTCCGCAGGATTTCCATTTTGCTCGTTGCATGCCACCACGCAGCACTTGCAGCCAATGCACTTGGCCATGTCGAAATGGAAACGATATTGTTCGCCGGGCTCAAGTGGACGCTGCGGAATGCGGATCTGGGGTGTATCGAATGAGGTGTTGTACGAGCAAGAACTGCCTTCATTCAGATTGGTGTCCAGAACGAAGGTGACACCATCTTCGCGTGCTCGCTGGATGAGAGGCAGTGGCATCAGGCTATGGCGGTCCTCGTAGTTCAAGATTCATTGCTGCAAACCGAACTCAATTGTCAGAATTGGTTGACCCGTCGTCCGCTGTTTGTCGAGCAAGCGAAACTGGCGGCATCTGGCGCACGAAAGCAGGAGCCTGCCTAGGAGCTTGTTGGGCAATGGCGGCAGCATCTACTTCGCCACGCATCAGTTGATCCAGATTGAGGGCTATGTTGGCCACGACGTCAGGCAGTTTTTCGTCACACTGAACCAGTTGTAGGATTTCGCGCCCGGCAACCGCATTGGGTCCAGTACGTCCGCCGACATAAATGGCAACTGCGTCAACCAATTTTCCGCCGATTCTGGCTTTGAGCCCGCGGAAGCCGATGTCTGCGGCTTGATGGTTTCCACAACTGGCAGGGCAGCCAGACCAGCTCATGCTCAATGGGCGATGTTCTGCTTCCAGTCTTTCTTCCAACTGGGCCGAAAGCTTAGTTGCGTAACCCTTGGTATCAATTTGTGCGAGATTGCAGTAGTCAGTGCCGGTACAGGCCACCACGGCGCGGCGCAAATTTGAAGGCTGGAATTGGAACTCCTGCAAGAGATCTTCTTCCAGCAGCGAATCCAGTTTTGCTTCTTTTACATTGGGGATGATTGCATTCTGTCCGGTAGTAAAACGGATTCTGCCATCGCCATATAGTTCGGAAAGCCAGGCCATCGAATCCATCTGATCTGGATTCATTCGACCCATGGGTACGCAGAGTCCCACCGCGCGTTTCCCCGGCTGGGTCTGCGGAGTGATTCCCAAGTGGTCGCTATGTTGGGTGCTGCGGACATCTCTGCCCGCAGGTTCGAGTTGCCACTCCACGCGCTGCGCCAGTTCCTGCCGCAACCATGGCAAGCCGCGTTCAGCGATCAGGAAAGCAAAGCGGCACTTGGCACGCGCCTCACGCGGACCGTGGTCGCGATAAATGCGCACCAGTTCAGCCGCAACACGCGCTGCGACGGTTACTGGGACGAATACATCCAGCGGTGATGCGATGGTGAATCCGCCGGAGCCCATCTTCCCGCCGACGAGCACATTGAAACCCACCCGGTCTTTGCGGATGGCGGGAACCAGCGCGATGTCCTGCGATTCAGTGTGAGTGCAATTCTCCAGGCATCCGGTGATGGTGATGTTCATCTTGCGCGGCAGATTGGTGAATTCAGGATTGCCCTCGGAGCCGACGAGAATGTCGTCAAGTTCCTGCACCGTAAGCGATGCATCGAAAAGTTCGTTGAGAGTCAGACCGGCGAGCGCACAGCCATTGATGTTGCGCACGTTGTCCATTCCGGTCTGCAAGGAATGTAGATTGACGCCGCGCAGCCGCTCCCATATTTCCGGCACGCTGCCCAAAGGAAAACCGCGCAGCTGGATCTGCTGGCGTGTGGTGATGTCCAGCACGCAGTTACCCAGCCGGCGCGACAGATCAGCGATAGTATGGAGTTGTTTCGCGCTGGCAAACCCGTTGGGCATGCGCACGCGCATCATGAATTCGCCGGGTGTCGGTTTGCGGAAAAATACGCCGGTCCACTTCAGCAAATCTTTTTCTGAATTGGTGAGGGCGGCGTGGCCCTTTTCAATCAAACCAGGAAGATCATCACGGATTAAGAGTCCATTGCCATTCTTGGAGGCCTTGGTAGCTTCGACTGCATTTGATCCTGGTTTCACTACTCATCTCCATTTCACTGCTGATCTGTCGCGCTGCTGGCCGTTGGAGGCTACTGCGTTGACACATTGATAGCGAATCCGCGCGCACTACGGAAATTGAAAGTTTTTATTGTGGGGATAAACAGAGATTGATTTTCGATAAATGCGTGATAACAGGATCAATGAGTTACGCAGACCACCCCTGCATCCATGATTTCATGATGCATAGCATCAAGACTTTGAATTTTTAGTGTGTGATATGGTGCGCATTCACGAGGTACAAATCCAAGCCGTGGCGCGGACTTTGCGGCCCCCGGCTGGCGAGGCGATTCGCAGTGAGAGAAGAACTGGCACTACTTCCCGATGATGCTCCGGCCCTTTTTCCGGTCTTTCTGAAGCTGGCAAACCGTCATTGCCTAGCTGTCGGCGGAGGTAAAGTTGCCGAACCGCGGATCGAAACTTTGCTGTCTGCGAAGGCGAATGTACTTTTGATTGCGCCGAAGGTGACTTCAAGTATTCACCAATGGGCTAAGGAACAAAAGTTGGTTTGGGAGGAACGGCCTTTTGAATTGCATGATCTCGATGGAATGGGCTTGGTAGTCTGCGCGACGTCATCGGCTGCAACCAATCGTGCGGTGTTTGAGGAGTCGCAAAATCGTGGTGTCCTGTGCAATGTGGCGGACGAACCTGAGCTTTCGGATTTCTACTTTCCCACGGTCATGCGCAGGGGGGCACTTCAGATTGCTATTTCGACGGCAGGAAATAGTCCGGCCTTGGAACAAAGAATCGCTGAAGAACTTCGCCGGCTTTATGGGCCTGAGTACGAAGGATGGTTGGAGTGGCTAGGAAAGGCGCGGGCATCCATCTTCGCTGATCCGTTATCTCCGCGTCGGCGTAAAACTCTTCTGCGAAAACTGGCTAGCGAACGAGGCTTGGAGGAATTCCTCCGTCGTCGGGGGATGACCGCCGCAGAGGAAAATCGGTAATTATTTAGAACGAGTGCGAATCTTCAATCTTGGGTGCCCTAGCTCTAAAGCAGATGCTCTTGCGTATCCGACTTTATTCTTTACAATGCAGGATCATGAATCGTCCTCGCGGGCTCGGTTTGACAGCTCTGCTGATGATCGTTTTTAACGCAATGGGCTGGGCGATCATTGATTGGTCGAAACCACATGCACTCGCTATTTTCATCATTTCCACGATTCTTATAGTGATTGGCTATGTGTTTATTTGGTTTTACTGGAGGGGGCGAAACTGGGCGAGGATTGCAGTTCTCTTGTGTTCTCTATTGTCGATTACCACCTTCGCTATTGGAATCATGGCAATATGATCATGCAGATCATGATTGCGTCCGAAGCTTCTTTGGGAATTTTCTTGTTGTACTGGTTGAATACACGTTCCGTGCGCTGGTTTTTCAAGCCGGTAGTTCCCGGAGGTGCGTCATGTTAAAAGACATTTGTAGCCATGCTGTACGAAGTCGCGGTTTCAATCGTTATGGCAGCGCTTAAGCGGCGCCCTGATCAGCAATCAAAGTCAAAGGCTGCGGAGCTCCACTCCTGAACGGGCGAGGGCGCCCGTTCCCACATAAAACCTGAACCATCTTTATCCCCGGCTCCTAATACTTTGGCGAAACTCGTGGTTTCCCAGCCCCATCTGGGCTCTAAACGCCTCCAAAACCCTCATAATACCGTTGACTTAGCCGTCACCTTCCCCTTTAACCGGTGTATCATCCGTGATATAAGACTTTGAGCAGTGGAAGTTTAGCTGTCGGTTAAATTACTCCCCCAGGAGCTGTGTGCTATGGAACTGGCATCAGAACGCCAAAATGGCCAGGGGCGAGGAGGTTTCGTGTCCGACCATCGTACGGGTAAACGGTTCCCGCTGGAACTGCCGATCAAGATCAGCAAAGAACAAGAAGGCTCTGCCGTGAATGCAATGACGGGCAACCTGAGCGCGGCCGGAGTGTATATCAAGGCCGACTCTTCGCTGGAGATCGGTTCCGCGGTCGAGTTTGAAATAGCCTTGCCGCCGGAGATGACCGTGCATACGACGAAGCCAAGTACAGGGACATAAAAAAAAAAAAAATTGGTACACGACGCCGGCGGGGGCGGTGCCTCATTGGAAGGGTCGCGCATCTTGGTCCGCGTCACGGCGGGCATGATGCCGATGCCGACGATGATGGAGCGCGCCGACGATGATCAAGTTGCGGGGACGTGGAGCAGAGGCGCCATAGCCTAATCCGCCCAGCAGGACGGCAAAGCCCAGCACATAGAGTCCGAATGACGACATGGCGGCGTTCCCGAAAAAATCTCCAGGGTCATAACGCGTGCGCCGGCATTTTTGTTTGCATGGCGCAGCGCTGCGCGGCGCGGCCCAGCGGGCGAGACGGAACGAAGTTCCCGGCGCACGCGTTATGACCCTGGAGATTTTTCGGGAACGCCGCCATGTCGTCATTCGGACTCTATGTGCTCGCGGCTTCGCCGTCCTGCTGGGCGGATTCGGCTATGGCGCCGATCCGCTCCACGTCCCGCAGACTTGGATCATCGTCGGCGCGCTCATCATCGTCGGCATCGGCGTCATCATGTCCGCCGTGACGCGGACCAAGATGCGCGACCCTTCCAATGAGGCACCGCCCCCGCCGGCGTCGTGATTGGATTCTACAAGACGGACTCTTCACGCGCCTTCGGCCCGGTGGTGAAGCAGTAGCGCATATGCACACGGCAATGCGCTCGCCATCATCGATAGGACAACACCACGAACGCGAAGACGATCAAGAATGCGTGGCGGCCGGACCAATCAGCCAGCTACACAAACTAAGAGAAAAATTTGTCGTATAGGTCTTGTCCCATTCGCGTATATTGGCTCGATTTGTAGGAAGAAAATGCAAACTTGGACAACTTGCCCGAGAGCTTTTGATCATAGTAATCGAATTCGTGCACTCCGCTTGCCTCAATCTACACGCAGCCAAGCCTGATGGGCGGACTCGTCGACATCGATCCCAAAGCCGGCGGCGGTCTGTTTGCCCTGCGGCTCTCCGACGGGAAGCGGGTTTGGGCGATCACCGAAGGCTGCAAGGAGCCGGCATGCAGTCCGGCGCAATCCGCGGCGGTGACGATGATCCCGGGCGTGATCTTCTCGGGCGGGGTGGATGGCCATCTGCGCGCGTACGCCGCGCGCGACGGCAAGATCGTGTGGGACGTCGATACGGTCCGTGAGTACGAGACCGTGAACGGGGTGAAGGGCTACGGGCGGGTCGGTGGACGAGCCGAATCCCGTCGTCGTCAACGGAGTCCTGACGGTGAACCCGGGTACGCGCTGCTGGGCGGCATGCCCGGGAACGTGCTGCTGGCGTTCTCGGTGGATGGCAAACAACGAGACGGGGGCCTGCCCTATAGTGATCCGTATATGTCGAGCGAACTGCGAATTCAGTGTCCCGACGGGCAGATGAAAACCATTCCGCTCACCGGCGAGCGGCTCTCGGTGGGCCGCTCCAGCGCCGCCGAGCTGTGCTTCCCGGAAGACGCCGGCCTCTCGCGCCAGCACTTCGCCTTCGAAGCCGCAAGGCGAAGACTGGACCGTGCAGGACCTGGGCAGCAAGAACGGCACCTTCGTCAACAACATTCCGCTGAAGGCGCGACTGATTCTGAAGCCTGGCGACCGGATCACCGCCGGGCACCTGGTGATCGTCTACTCGCCGGACGCGGAGATCCCGACGCCGGCGTGGTGGTGTTCGAAGGCGGCGAGAGCAGTTCGCCCACCACCTCCACGGTGGTCACCAGCCTGGAAGGCGCGCTCTCCAACCAGACCATGGCCATCGAGCGCGGCGGCCCCAAGGCCTCGGCGCCCATGCAGGCGTTGATCCGCGCGGGCCAGGAATTCGGGAGAACGCCCGCTCACCGAACTTTCCCGGTGATCCTGGATCTGGCGATTCAGGCGGTGAACGCGCAGCGCGGCGTGCTGCTGATTCTGGAGGGCGACACGCTGGTCCCGCGGCGCACAAGGGCGACGGTTTCCGCATCAGCACCGCGGTGCGCGACCGAGTGCTCAAGGAGAAGTCGTCCATCCTGGTGCGCGACGCGCAGCTCGACGACGCATTCAAGGGCCGCATGAGCATCGTGGAGCAGAAGGTCCACACCATGATGGCGGTGCCGCTGCAGACCAAGGACCGCATCATCGGCCTGATCTACGTGGATTCGCCGTTCATTCTGCGCGAATTCACCAAGGACGATCTGAGCCTGCTCACGGTGATGGCGAACATGGCCGCCATCCGCATCGAGAACGCGCGCCTGGCGGAGGTGGAAGAGGCCGAGCGCATCATGAAGCGCGACCTATCCCAGGCTGCCGAGATCCAGCGGCGCATGCTGCCCGAAAGGCGCCGAAGGTGCCGGGCGCCGACCTGGCCGGCTTCAACGTGGCGTGCCGCACGGTGGGCGGCGACTACTACGATTTTTTCCCTTATCCCGATGGCCGCG
This sequence comes from uncultured Acidobacteriaceae bacterium, assembly GCA_963792305.1. Classification (GTDB taxonomy): domain Bacteria; phylum Acidobacteriota; class Terriglobia; order Terriglobales; family Acidobacteriaceae; genus CAWBXL01. Next base: position 18,539 of record CAWBXL010000025.1, read on the forward strand.
TGGCGCTGGCCCTCGGCGACGTCTCCGGCAAAGGCATGCCGGCATCGCTGATGATGATGGCGCTGCACGCCCGCGTGCAGGTGCTGGCCGAAGACCCGGGCGACCTCGGCGCATTTCATGACGCGGCTCAACAAGGCGACCTGCGCCAAGTGCCCGAGCAACCGCTTCATCACCTTCTTTTTCTCCGTCCTCGACGCCGACACCGGCGAGCTGCGTACGCCAACGCCGGCCACAATCCGCCGATCCTGGTGCGCGCCAACGGGAGAGGCGGAGATGCTGGAAGGCGGCGGGCCGGTGCTGGGCATTCTCCGATCGCCCCGTACAGCGAGAAGCACGCGCAACTGAACCACGGCGACATGCTGGTGCTCTACAGCGACGGCGTGACGGAAGCCAACAACGCGGACTACGACGAGTTCGACGAGGAGCGCTTCATCGAAGTGCTCCAAGCCACCGCAACGCGCCGGCCACGCGAGATCGTGCGAGGCCGTGACCAAGGCGCGTGACCGAGTTCGCCGCGGGAGCTCCGCAGGCCGACGATATCACGCTGCTGGTAGCGAAGCGGCTCTAGCGTTTATTCCAGCTCCAGACTGCCGCCGGTCATCTCCTGCGGTGGATCGCCGCCGGCCATTTGCTGGGCAACGATCAGACGGCGGGCATGAACGCGGACGTGGGGCAGGCGGAGCGCGAAGACCGCGGCGCCGGCGATGCAGACGACGCCGCCGGCGCGCGACGGTCACGGCGCGCCCAATGCGCTCCGCCAGCGCGCCGGCCAGCAGCGCGCCGAACGGCGCCATCCCCATGAACATCATCGAGTAGACCGCCATCACGCGCCCGCGCAGCGCGTCCGGCACCATCGCCTGAATCAGCGTGTTCGACGACGGCCATCTGCGACCATCATCGCGAAGCCGACCGGCACCAGCAGCAGCGCCGAGAGCCAGAACACGCGCGAGAGCGAGAACAGCGATCAGCGCTCGCGCCGAACGCCGCCGCCGAGATCGCCACCCAGCGGCCGAGGCCGCGGACGCCCGCCGCGCGTCGCCAGCGCCAGCGCGCCGCCGAGCGCGCCCACGCCCGACGCGCCCATCAGCATGCCCGAGCGCCTGCGCGCCGCCGTGCAGGATCTGGTCGGCGAAGATCGGCATCAGCACGGCGTACGGCATGCCCGCGAGGCTGACCACGCCGAGCAGCAGCAGCAGCGCGCGGATCGGCGCGGTCTGCCGCACGAAGCGGAAGCCCTCGAGCGATGTCGCTGCAGCGGCGACGCGCTCGCCGGCGCGCTGCGCGCGGCGCGGCACGCGCATCATGCAGCAGTCCGGCGATCACCGCGATGTAGCTCGACGCGCGTTGGCGAAGAAGCACCAGCCCTCGCCGATCGCCGCCACCAGGATGCCCGCCACCGCCGGCCCGATGATGCGCGCGCCGTTGAACATCGACGAGTTCAGCGCGATGGCGTTCATCAGATCCTCGCGCCCGACCATGTCCACGAGGAACGCCTGCCGCGCCGGGATGTCGAAGGCGTTGACCACGCCGAGCAGCGCCGCGAGCACGAAGACGTGCCAGATCTGGACGCGACGCCGGTCAGGGTGAGCGCCGCCAGCGCGAACGCCAGCAGCATCGAGGCAGTCTGCGTGGCGATCACGACGCTGCGCCGGCTGAAGCGGTCGGCGACGATGCCGCCGAGAGGCGAGCAAGCAGAAAGACCGGAATCTGGCCGGCGAAGCCGACGCGCCCAGCAGCACCGACGATCCGGTCGAGGCGGTAGACCAGCCACGACTGCGCCACCGTCTGCATCCAGGTGCCGATCAGCGAGATGAGCTGGCCCGCCGAAGAAGAGCTGGAAGTTCCGATACTGCAACGCGCGGAGCGTGCCGGAAGCTTCATCTACACCGATTGTAGGGAACACCGCTGCCAAAAGGTGCGGCCGCAATCCTTACACCGATATTTGCACGACTCTAATTCCAGAATGCAATGCCGCAATCCCCAACTCTCATGCCGCGGTTCGCGCATCCGTTTGTCCTTCAGCCGCAGCCGCTGGCTCTTACAGTGCGGGCAGGATTCGGCCCGGCATGCCGGGCCGATATCCTGACATCCCCGCCGCTTCCTCAATGCCTGTAATCTGGTATCCAGGCAGACCTAATATCGCTTCTGATCTGATCAAACGTATTCTCCCAAGAATGTTTTATCAGATCGGGGCGGGGTCTGCCCCCATTAATGATCTAGAGCCCTTCGACGCTTCTCCCGTAACGCCGACCTCAGTCTCACGGCAGTGCGCAGACAGAAGTTCTCGGCATCGTCCGTACTGCCCGTTCCGTTCCACTGCGCTTCCATCGGGTACGGACACAGCGGCCGCGTGCGCTCCACGCTGCCCATTCGTCAAATGCGAGGCATGATCGTTATCGGGAGCACGCCGCGATCTACCCACTTGTCCAGCGCTCCAGCATGTCAAAGTGGTCGTTCCCGGGCCGCCCCGCAATGCACATCCCCGGCGGCATGAACAGCCGGTAGAACGTCGGGTGTTGGCGAATGCCGTGATTGCCGCCGCGCCTGTCGCCTGACTACGCTTTCGTAGTAGTTGACGCTGTTCAGCGGCGTAATATCGGGATCGCTCCAGCCGTGATAGTGGATCAGTTTTCCGCCGCGGCCGCGGAACTGGCTGACAATCGGATTCACTGCATTGAACAGGGCTCCGAGTCGGGTGTCCGTGAGATCGATATCGTTGTCGAAGCCGTCGGTGGCCGTGAACCGGAAATTGCGCATCTCCCACCGCGGATCGTCAAACACAAAGAAACGGAAGAACGGCTCGCCCAGCAACTCACGCCGTCCCGTCCCCTGTGTCGCGCCGGCATAACTCGCCCAGCCGCCCGGCCAGCTTCGCCCCCTGGCACCAGCCCCGGGTAGATCTGCTGCCCCTCGGGCGTCCGTAGCCCGGCCCAAACCTTCCGCACCGCCGTCACCTGCGCGGCGGTGAGGCACTTTGACTTATCCGCACCGTGGCAGAGCAGCGCCTCGGGACGGAAGTTGCACCGCCGCGGGTCGTTCAGCACGCCGTCCATTACCCCGTCGAGCGCGTCGCACTGGGCATTCACGGCATCAGCCAGGATCTGCACCTGATCCGCGTCAGGTATCCGTCGCCGTCCATTGCCAGCGCGGTCCATAAATGTCCACCGATGTAGTGGTGCGTCCAGGTCATTCGCCGGATCCCCGGCTACGATGCCGTCGAAGTCGCCAGGGTAGCGCTGCGCCTCGATCAATGCCTCATGGCCGCCCTGTGAACAGCCGGCGAAGTACGCGTGCGCCGGCTGCGCGCCGTAATACCGGTTGAGGATCGCCTTGTCGGCCTGGGCCATCAGATGCGTCGCGCGATCCGCAAAATTCACGATCCGGTCGTAATGCCCGAGGGCCCATTCGCCATCGGTCGAACTCGCTGATGAGAGCACACGAACGAGCAGATCGCAGGCCTGACCATCGACTTCGGGGAGATCGAGGCTTCGACGTCCACCACGACCGCTTCCGGGTGACGGAAGCGGAGTTCGAAGGATTTGGGACCGAATAAAGGCCAAGGAACATCCCGT
>CAWBXL010000026.1:0-9777 GCA_963792305.1 uncultured Acidobacteriaceae bacterium
ACGGATACGCCTCGCTGATGTTCGCCTAACACTTGCTCTATAAACCGGGCCGAGTCTTCGGCGGTCCGCATTGGGTAAGGAATCCAACGGAACAGCTCCTCTGCATGGTCTTTCATGCAGTCCCAAAGCAGGGGTCCATGTTCACGTTGCAGTGGCACCAGTCGTACGGCCCGGCCTTCCAGTGTTATGTCTTTCGTGGGATCAAAAGCGGATTCGTGCATGATGTCTAAGATTCTACAAGGTCAGTCCGCTGTGTATTTTGCATCTTCAGCCAGGCTCTAGCATCTGAATACCAGGCTGCCCTGTAGAATTGAAGCGGTTGACTAACCGATGACTTACTTCGTCCAACGATGTCAGGAGAACCGCCGTTGAAAGCGCAGTGTCTGCCCTTTAGCCAAATTCCGCATACCACCCGGCTTTTTCTGGATTACCTTTCCGGCGCGCCTAGCCTGCGGCCATTTTTTCCTCGCGGTCCACATTTTTCAGAATGGGTTACAGAGGAAGCAGCAAAACTTCAGTATGACTCCGAGCGCCGGCAGAAGGTCGCGGCTATTTTGGAACGGCAGAACAAAGAGTGGGGAGCATCTGCACGGACCTTGGAAAATATCTCGCGCCTGAAATCTGGCGCAGCAGCAGTTGTAACTGGACAGCAGGTCGGGTTGTTCGGAGGGCCGTTGTTTTCGTTGTTCAAGGCCCTGACCGCGGTCAAACTTTCCGAGGAAGCCGGCAAAGTTGGAGTGGATTGTGTTCCGGTGTTCTGGCTGGCTACCCAAGACCACGACCTGGATGAAATCCAGAGTATTTCTCTGCCGGGGCCCGAAGCTTCATTACAACGCCTCACGGCCACTTCACATGGAGTCTCCGAAGCACCCGTCGGAACAATTCAGTTAGGTCCGGAAATTGACGAGGTCTTAAAAGCAGCCGAACAGGTGCTGGGAGAATCGGACGTCACCACTTTTCTGCGCGAATCTTACCGGCCCGATGCCACTTTTGGAAGTGCCTTCGCACAGTTGTTCACGCGTCTATTTGATGAGTGGGGAGTCATCCTGCTGGATGCCTCTGATGCGGAACTTAATGCTGTGGCCGAACCGATCTACCGCGGGGCCATCGAGCGTGCGGCGGAATTAGACGAAGCCCTGCTGGCACGCGGCCGTGAACTGGAAGCTGCCGGATACCATCAGCAGGTCAAAGTTACACCGTCTTCGACACTTCTGTTTACGCTAAAGAATGGTTCCCGCGTCCCCGTGAATCGGGATCCTAATGCTTCCGCCACAACCTTTTTAGTCGGCGATGAGAAGATCACTCAGACTGAACTGCTGCGCAGAATTTCCTCCGAGCCTCATCAATTCAGTGCCAACGTGCTGTTGCGGCCCGTTGTCCAGGACCACTTACTCCCGACTCTTGCCTTTACGCAGGGGGGATCGGCAGAGGTAGCTTATTTCGCCCAGGCGGCGGTTGTTTACCAGGCTTTATTGGGGCGAAATCACTGCAATCATTCCCCGCTTTTCCTCGACGATCATAGACACAAAAGCTAATGGCTTACTTGAACGTTATGGTTTGGCTCTGACGGACTTATTTCAAAACCCGGAAAAAGTCCGGGAACAGTTGGCCGCGCAAGCTCTTCCCGCAGGAATTACAGGCGGCTTTCGATTCCCGCCGGCAGCAGTTTAGGAAAGTCCTTCGCGACTATCCGCGAGTCTTTAGTTCGCTTGGATAAGACTCTGGTGGAAGCTGCGGAAAACGCTGAATCCAAAATTCGCCATCAGTTGGAAAGCCTCCAGGCAAAAGCGGCGCGGGCCGAATTACGCCAGAGTGAAGTCCTGAATCGTCACGACAAAGCGCTTACCAACGGACTCTATCCTAATAAAGGTTCTTCAGGAACGCGAGATTGCCGGCATTCATTTTCTTGCCCGTCATGGCAAAGATTTCCTCAAGGACATTTATCAAAACATCCATCCGGATTGCTTTGATCACCAGATACTTACGCTCTTGAACCAGCCCGAGTACCCCCGTCACATTGGCTGCACGTGGTGAACAAGGTATGATCTTATTCGCCGCGCCACATAGCCGACAGGGGCAGTAAAGCGGCGAAAAACGCCAGCCATGGGCTCGTTCGCAGACTTTAATTTTTTGCCGCGTCGCCTTTTCCACCGCTTGGATAAGGTTCGATCAGACGCCTTTGTCTGTGATCGCGGCGCCAGATATCTCCCAACATGGAGATCTTTACAACATCCTATGGGTTTTGGTCTTCGGTTTTGCCACGCTGAATATTTTAGGATTGGTCGCGCGCAAATTTGAGCCGGAGCGTTCCCGCCTCAGCTTTGGAGAATCGCTGGCGATTATGGTGGTTGTAGTCTCAGTCGCGCTCCTCGGCTGGGAGATGTTGTATTTCTTCAAAATACTACCCATCAAACTCAAACCCTGATCGATCTGGGGTATGATTCTCGGCATGGCGAACAAAGCCGCAGCCTTCGAGGTCACCTGCCCCTGCTGCAACGCGGTGTTGAAAAGGTAGATTCGGACACCAAGGCTGTCATCGCCCACACTGCCGCCGTTAAACCTAAAATGTTTAACGACATTGAAGAAGCCGCCCGGGCCATGAAAGAACAGGACAGCCGCCGTGATTCCATCTTCCGTCAGTCGGTCGAAGCACAGAAGAATGCGTCAGATTTACTAGAGAAGAAGTTCCAGGAGGCGGTGCGCAAAGCGAAGGAATCGCCTGATACCGGCAAGCCCATCCGCGATTTCGACCTCGATTAGCCCAAAATGGGCCAGTTTGGCAATTTCTTTGTTGCCACAAAAATAATTCAAATCAGAAGTCGATGTTAAGCGATACAATCTGCGCCCATGGCCACGGCCCCGATTCTTCTGGAGCACCGCGGTGCGCGTGCGGTCCGCTCGGTTCCCGAAAACACGATTGTTTCCTTCGATCTCGCGCTGGAACACGGATGCGATGGCGTGGAGTTCGACCTGCGTCTGACGGGCTGCGGACGTGCATTGGTTTGTCACAATGCCAAGGTTGGAAAGATCAATGTCGCCCGCGCAACTTCCCGCCAGTTGATGCACTTGCCCAGGCTCGAAGATGTGTTACGGCATTATGGACACCGCACTTTCCTGGACATCGAATTAAAAGTCAAAGGATTGGAATCTCAAGTTCTTGAGGCATTGCGGGAGCGGCAACTCAATGGAAACTGCGTGATCTCCTCGTTCCTGCCGGATGTGGTGATGGAATTAAAAGCTCGAAGCGCAGTCGTCCCTACGGGAATTATCTGCCAGAAAGCCAGTCAACTGATGCGCTGGCGCGAACTGCCTGCACAATACGTGATCGTTCACTACTCGTTACTCACGCGGCGATTGATTCACTTGATTCATGATGCCGGGCGAAGATTTTTTGTTTGGACGGTGAACGATCCAAAGTCCATGGTTCGCCTAAAGCTAACTGGGGAGTAGACGGGATTATTTCCGACGACACCCAACTGCTCGCCAAAACTTTGCGTTCCTGATTTCTCCACGACTCTGCGGCTTTTCTTGCGTACTCTGTGTTGAAAGATTTTGCTTTCAACTTTGCCTGCTCACTTTCCTGTGATTTACAGTGAACTCCTATGCCCACAACCGGAGAACGTTTCGAACGTGCGGTGTCGATCATGGCCAGACTACGTGCGCCCGGAGGCTGTCCCTGGGACCGCGAACAGACCTTCGACACCATCAAGCGTTACACGTTTGGAAGAAACCTAGCGAGGTACTGGAGGCGATCTCGATCCCCGCGACTGGGATGAACTCCCCGGCGACTGGGGAGACTTGCTGCTGCAGGTACTGTTCTATTCCGAGATGGCCAAAGAACAAGGGACGTTTTCAATTGATGACGTGCTTGATCGGCTGTCCACCAAATTGGTGGACAGGCATCCGCACGTGTTCGGGGATGTGAAGGCAGATACTCCATCTGAAGTATTGCGAATTGGGAGGCGCTGAGGCGGAGGAGAAAAAGAAACGGGCCAGGCTCAAGGAAAAACAACAGATGCTCATGCTCCAAAATCTGTTTTGGATGGAGTTTCGTCGGCGATGCCTGGGCTATTGGAGGCCCACAAGCTCAGCTCCAAAGCAGCCGGGGTCGGGTTCGATTGGCCAAATTTGGCGGATTTTTCGACAAGTTACGGGAAGAGACCGAAGAGTTGCAGAAAGAGATCAGGCACATTCCTGAGTCAGTCGCGCATGGAGTTGTGGGAAAAAATATTCGTCTGAATTGCAGGAAAAGATAGAAGGTGAAGTGGGAGATTTATTTTTTGTGCTGGTGAATCTGGCGCGCTTTTTGTCCGTTGACTCGGAGTCCGCGCTGAAAAAGACAAACCGAAAATTTCGCCGGCGGTTTCAACGGATGGAACAGCAACCGCAAGCTGCCGGGCGTACTCCGGAACAGTCCAACATGGAAGAAATGGAAGCACTCTGGCAAAGCTCCAAGCGATCAGAGTAACGTGCACTCCTCCGCAACCTGTGCCATACTTTCTTATCCCCTTTAGTGCTGCGTTTTAACTGGTTTTCCTATGAAAATCGAAGCTATAACCTTGCGCGAAATTCAAATGCCGCTCGTCCACTTTTTTGAGACGAGCTTCGGACGTACCTATGATCGGCGGATTCTTCTCATCACTGTCCACAGTGAAGGAACAGATGGATGGGCGGAATCGGTCACTGGTGAAAACCCTGGCTTTAGTTCTGAGTGGATTGAATCCACGTGGAGCACGATCAAGTCCCATCTCGCTTCGACATTACTCCGCAAGACATTGTCCGCGGCCTCCGAAAGTCCAGTGCTCATGCGCGGCATACGTGGACACCGAATGGCAAAGGCGGGACTTGAAAATGCCATTTGGGATGCCGAAGCGCAGCAGAAACAACAGCCTCTTAGCAAACTCCTCGGGGGAACACTATCCGAGATAGCTTGTGGTGTTTCGATTGGAATTCAGGATTCCATCGAACAACTGATGGAAAAGATTGAAACCGAAGTGGCCGCTGGATATCAGCGGCCACTTCGGTTTCAATCTTTTCCATCAGTTGTTCGATGGAATCCTGAACTCCAATCGAAACACCACAAGCTATCTCGGATAGCGTTCCCCCGAGGAGTTTACTAAGAGACTGTTGTTTCTGCTGCGCTTCAGCATCCCAAATGGCGTTTTAAAGTCCCGCCTTGCCATTCGGTGCGGCGTATGCCACGCATGAGCACTGGACTTTCGGAGGCCGCGGACAATGTCTTGCGGAGTAATGTCGAAGCGAGATGGGACTTGATCGTGCTCCACGTGGATTCAATCCACTCAGAACTAAAGCCAGGGTTTTCACCAGTGACCGATTCCGCCCATCCATCTGTTCCTTCACTGTGGACAGTGATGAGAAGAATCCGCCGATCATAGGTACGTCCGAAGCTCGTCTCAAAAAGTGGACGAGCGGCATTTGAATTTCGCGCAAGGTTATAGCTTCGATTTTCATAGGAAAACCAGTTAAAACGCAGCACTAAAGGGGATAAGAAAGTATGGCACAGGTTGCGGAGGAGTGCACGTTACTCTGATCGCTTGGAGCTTTGCCAGAGTGCTTCCATTTCTTCCATGTTGGACTGTTCCGGAGTACGCCCGGCAGCTTGCAGTTGTTGTTCCATCCGTTGAAACCGCCGGCGAAATTTTCGGTTTGTCTTTTTCAGCGCGGACTCCGAGTCAACGGACAAAAAGCGCGCCAGATTCACCAGCACAAAAAATAAATCTCCCACTTCACCTTCTATCTTTTCCTGCAATTCAGACGAATATTTTTTCCCACAACTCCATGCGCGACTGACTCAGGAATGTGCTTGATCTCTTTCTGCAACTCTTCGGTTTCTTCCCGTAACTTGTCGAACAATCCCGCCAAATTTGGCCAATCAAACCCGACCCCGGCTGCTTTGGAGCTGAGCTTGTGGGCCTCCAATAGCCCAGGCATCGCCGACGAAACTCCATCCAAAACAGATTTTGGAGCATGAGCATCTGTTGTTTTTCCTTGAGCCTGGGCTCGTTTCTTTTTCTCCTCCGCCTTGAGCGCCTCCCAATTGCGCAATACTTCAGATGGAGTATCTGCCTTCACATCCCCGAACACGTGCGGATGCCTGTCCACCAATTTGGTGGACAGCCGATCAAGAACGTCATCAATTGAAAACGTCCCTTGTTCTTTGGCCATCTCGGAATAGAAGAGTACCTGCAAAAGTAAGTCCCCCAACTCACCGGGTAATTCGTCCCAGTCGCGGTTATCAATGGCCTCCAGAACCTCGTATGTTTCCTCAAGCGTGTAGCGCTTGATGGTGTCGAAAGTCTGTTCGCGGTCCCAGGGGCAGCCTCCGGGCGCGCGCAGCCGGGCCATAATTGACACTGCGCGCTCAAAACGTTCTCCAGTAGTGGGCATAGGAATTCAATGTAAATCAGCGGCAAGCAGGCAGGCAAAGGAGCGAGTGCATTAAGGGTGGAGCGTTTCGCCCAGAAGCTGGGTATCGTCTGAAATAATTCCATCCACTCCCCAGTTCGTAAGGCGGACCATGGATTTCGCGTCATTTACGGTCCAGGCAAAAAATTTTTTTCCGGCGGCGTGTATCAGATTGATCAATCGCTTTGTGAGTAATGAGTAATGAACAATGATGTACTGCGCAGGCAGTTCACGCCAGCGCATCAGTTGGCTGGCTTTTTGGCAGATGATTCCGGTAGGAACAACAGCGCTGCGTGCTTTCAATTCCATCACCACCTCAGGGAGGAACGAGGAAATCACATAGTTCCCATTGAGCGGACGTTCTCGCAATGCGGCAGAGTACCTTCGATTCCATGCCCTTGACCTTTAATTCGATGTCCAGAAAAATGCGGTGCCCGTAATGCCGCAACACATCCTCGAACCTGGGCAAGTGCAGTAGTTGGCGGCGGGTTGCGCGGGAGACTGTGATCTTTCCTACTTTTGCATTGTGACAAACCAATGCTCTGCCGCAGCCGGTCAGGCGCAGGTCGAACTCCACGCCATCGCATCCGTGCTCTAGCGCGAGATCAAAAGAGACAATCGTATTTTCGGGGACAGAGCGTACCGAACGCGCACCCGGTGGCCCAGGAGGATAGGAGCGGTAGCCATGCGCGCACATTGTATCGTTGAAGATCAATCCTGATTCGGATTATTTCTTGTTGCAATAGAGAATTTGCGAAGCTTGCCCATTTTGGGCTAATCGAGGTCGAAATCGCGGATAGGCTTGCCGGTATCAGGCGATTCCTTCGCCTTGCGCACAGCCTCCTGGAACTTCTTCTCTAGCAAATCTGACGCATTCTTCTGCGCTTCGACGGACTGGCGGAAAATGGAGTCGCGCCGGTTGTCCTGCTCTTTCATGGCGCGGGCCGCCTCCTCAATGTCGTTAAACATTTTGGGTTTGACCGCGGCAGTGTGGGCGATCACAGCCTGAGTTTCGGGGTCCACCTTCAGCACGGCGTTACAGCACGGACAGGTGACCTCGAAGGCTGTGGCCTTTTTTGCCATGCCAAGATGATACCGCACATCATCAAGGTTTAAGTTTGATGGGTAGTATTTTGAAGAAATACAACATCTCCCAGCCGAGGAGCGCGACTGAGACTACAACCACCATAATCGCCAGCGATTCTCCAAAGCTGAGGCGGGAACGTTCCGGCTCAAATTTTCGCACGACCAATCCTAAAATATTCAGCGTGGCAAAACCGAAGACCAAAACCCATAGGATGTTGTAAAGATCTCCATGTTGGGAGATATCTGGCGCCGCGATCACAGACAAAGGCGTCTGATCGAACCTTATCCAAGCGGTGGAAAAGGCGACGCGGCAAAAAATTAAAGTTGGAACGAGCCCATGGCTGGCGTTTTTCGCCGCTTACTGCCCCTGTCGGCTATGTGGCGCGGCGAATAAGATCATACCTTGTTCACCACGTGCAGCCAATGTGACAGAGATATCCGGGCTGTTTAAGAGCGTAAGTATCTGGTGATCAAAGCGATGGATGGATGTTTTGATAAATGTCCTTGAGGAAATCTTGCCCATGACGGGCAAGAAAATGAATGCCGGCAATCTCGCGTTCCTGAAGAACCTTATTAGGATAGAGTCCGTTGGTAAGCGCTTTGGCGTGACGATCCAGGACTTCACTCTGGCGTAATTCGGCCCGCGCCGCTTTTGCCTGGAGGCTTTCCAACTGATGGCGAATTTTGGATTCAGCGTTTTCCGCAGCTTCCACCAGAGTCTTATCCAAGCGAACTAAAGACTCGCGGATAGTCGCGAAGGACTTTCCTAAACTGCTGCCGGCGGAATCGAAAGCCGCCTGTAATTCCTGCGGAAGAGCTTGCGCGGCCAACTGTTCCCGGACTTTTTCCGGGTTTTGAAATAAGTCCGTCAGAGCCAAACCATAACGTTCAAGTAAGCCATTAGCTTTTGTGTCTATGATCGTATGCGAGGAAAAGCGGGGAATCATTGGAGTGATTGCGGCCCAATAAAGCCTGGTAAACAACCGCCGCCTGGGCGAAATAAGCTCCCTACCTACAATCCCCCTGTGAGAGAGCAAAAGTAGGGAGTAAGTGGTCCTGGACAACGGGCCGCGACGGCACGTTGGCACTGAATTGATGAGGCTCGGAGGAAATTCTGCGCAAGAGTACAGTTGCTGGAGTGATCTTCTCATCGCCGACTAAAAAGGTTGTGGCGGAAGCATCAGGATCCCGATTCACGGGGACGCGGGAACCATTCTTTAGCGTAAACAGAAGTGTCGAAGACGGTGTAACTTTGACCTGCTGATGGTATCCGGCAGCTTCCAGTTCGCGGCCGCGTGCCAGCAGGGCTTCGTCTAATTCCGCCGCACGCTCGATGGCCCCGCGGTAGATCGGTTTCAGCCACGGCGGCTCCAGTTCCACATCAGAGGCATCCAGCAGGATGACTCCCCACTCATCAAATAGACGCGTGAACAACTGTGCGAAGGCACTTCCAAAAGTGGCATCGGCCGGTAAGATTCGCGCAGAAAAGTGGTGACGTCCGATTCTCCCAGCACCTGTTCGGCTGCTTTTAAGACCTCGTCAATTTCCGGACCTGACTTCAATTGTTCCGACGGGTGCTTCGGAGACTCCATGTGAAGTGGCCGTGAGGCGTTGTAATGAAGCTTCGGGCCCCGGCAGAGAAATACTCTGGATTTCATCCAGGTCGTGGTCTTGGGTAGCCAGCCGGAAGCACCGGAACACAATCCACTCCAACTTTGCCGGCTTCCTCGGAAAGTTTGACCGCGGTCAGGGCCTTGAACAACGAAAACAACGGCCCTCCGAACAAGGTTCTACCCGACCTGCTGTCCAGTTACAACTGCTGCTGCGCCAGATTTCAGGCGCGAGATATTTTCCAAGGTCCGTGCAGATGCTCCCCACTCTTTGTTCTGCCGTTCCAAAATAGCCGCGACCTTCTGCCGGCGCTCGGAGTCATACTGAAGTTTTGCTCGATTACTGTAACCCATTCTGAAAAATGTGGACCGCGAGGAAAAAATGGCCGCAGGCTAGGCGCGCCGGAAAGGTAATCCAGAAAAAGCCGGGTGGTATGCGGAATTTGGCTAAAGGGCAGACACTGCGCTTTAGACGGCGGTTCTCCTGACATCGTTGGACGAAGTAAGTCATCGGTTAGTCAACCGCTTCAATTGTACCAGGGCAGCCTGGTATTCAGATGCTAGAGCCTGGCTGAAGATGCAAAATACACAGCGGACTGACCTTGTAGAATCTTAGACATCATGCACGAATCCGCTTTTGATCCCACGAAAGACA
>CAWBXL010000027.1:0-29547 GCA_963792305.1 uncultured Acidobacteriaceae bacterium
ATTCAATCCACTCAGAACTAAAGCCAGGATTTTCACCGGTTACTGATTCCGCCCATCCATCCGTTCCTTCACTATGAACAGTGATGAAAGTATCCGCCGACCGTAGGTACGTCCGAAGCTCGTCTCAAAAAAGTGGACGAGCGGCATTTGAATTTCGCGCAAGGTTATAGCTTCGATTTTCATAGGAAAACCAAATAAACACAGCACTAAAAGGGGATAAGAAAGTATGGCACAGGTTGCTGAGGAGAGGTGCACGTTACTCCGACTGTTTGGCCTTTGCCAGAGCGCCTCCATTTCTTCCATGTAGGACTGTTCCGGATATGCCCACTGGCAGCCCGTAGCTGCTGTTCCATCCATTGAAAACGCCGGCGAAATTTACGGTTCGTCTTTTTCAGCGCGGATTCCGAATCAAGGGACAAAAAACGGGCCAGATTCACCAGCACAAAAAATAAATCTCCCAATTCACCTTCAATGTTTTCCTGTAATTCAGAGGAAATGTTTTTTCCCACGGCGCCATGTGTGAAAGGCGCAGGAATTTGCTTAATTTCTTCCTGCAATTCTTCCGTTTCTTCCCGTAATTTGTCGAATAAGCCTGCTATTTTGGCCAGTCGAACCCAACGCCGGCCGCCTTTGAACTGAGCTTATGGGCCTCCAACAGCGTCGGGCATCGCGGATGAAACTGCCCTCTATGATTGACTTTGGAGCGCTGATATCTGTTTTTTCCCTTGAGCTTCAGCTCGTTTCTTTTTCTCTTCCTTTTTAAGCGCTTCCCAGTTGCGAAGTACTTCGGATGGAGTGTCGGCTTTCACATCCCCGAACACGTGCGGATGCCGATCCACCAATTTGGTGGAGAGGCGATCAAGAACGTCATCAATAGAAAACGTCCCCTGTTCCCTGGCCATCTCGGAATAAAACGATACTTGCAAAAGTAGGTCCCCCAACTCACCGGGTAGTTCGTCCCAGTCGCGATTATCAATGGCCTCCAGGACCTCGTATGTTTCTTCCAGCGTGTAGCGTTTGATGGTGTCAAGGTCTGTTCGCGGTCCCAGGGGCAGCCTCCGGGCGCGCGCAGCCGGGCCATGATGGACACTGCACGCTCAAAACGTTCTCCAGTAGTGGGCATAGGGGTTCACTGTAAATCAGCGGCAAGCACGCAGGCAAAATGTGACGATCAAGGGCGGAGCGTTTTGGCGAGAAGCTGGGTATCGTCAGAAATAATTCCATCCACTCCCCAATTGTAAGGCGGACCATGGATTTCGGGTCATTTACGGTCCAGGCAAAAACTTTTTTTCCGGCAGCATGAATCAAGAATAACGTCGCTTTGTGAGCAATGAGTAGTGAACAATGATGTACTGCGCAGGCAGTTTACGCCAGCCCATCAGCTGGCTGGCCTTCTGGCAGATGATTCCCGTGGGGACAACGGCGCTGCGTGCTTTCAATTCCATTACCACTTCTGGGAGGAACGAAGAAATCACTAGTTCCCATTGAGCGGACGTCTGGCAATGCGGCAAGTACCTTCAATTCCATGCCCTTGACCTTTAATTCGATGTCCAGAAAAATGCGGTGCCCGTAATGCCGCAACACATCCTCGAACCTGGGCAAGTGCAGTAGTTGGCGGCGGGTTGCGCGGGAGACTGTGATCTTTCCTACTTTTGCATTGTGACAAACCAATGCTCTGCCGCAGCCGGTCAGGCGCAGGTCGAACTCCACGCCATCGCATCCGTGCTCTAGCGCGAGATCAAAAGAGACAATCGTATTTTCGGGGACAGAGCGTACCGAACGCGCACCCCGGTGGCCCAGGAGGATAGGGGCGGTAGCCATGCGCGCACATTGTATCGTTGAAGATCAATCCTGATTCGGATTATTTCTTGTTGCAATAGAGAATTTGCGAAGCTTGCCCATTTTGGGCTAATCGAGGTCGAAATCGCGGATAGGCTTGCCGGTATCAGGCGATTCCTTCGCCTTGCGCACAGCCTCCTGGAACTTCTTCTCTAGCAAATCTGACGCATTCTTCTGCGCTTCGACGGACTGGCGGAAAATGGAGTCGCGCCGGTTGTCCTGCTCTTTCATGGCGCGGGCCGCCTCCTCAATGTCGTTAAACATTTTGGGTTTGACCGCGGCAGTGTGGGCGATCACAGCCTGAGTTTCGGGGTCCACCTTCACACGGCGTTACAGCACGGACAGGTGACCTCGAAGGCTGTGGCCTTTTTTGCCATGCCAAGATGATACCGCACATCATCAAGGTTTAAGTTTGATGGGTAGTATTTTGAAGAAATACAACATCTCCCAGCCGAGGAGCGCGACTGAGACTACAACCACCATAATCGCCAGCGATTCTCCAAAGCTGAGGCGGGAACGTTCCGGCTCAAATTTGCGCGCGACCAATCCTAAAATATTCAGCGTGGCAAAACCGAAGACCAAAACCCATAGGATGTTGTAAAGATCTCCATGTTGGGGATATCTGGCGCCGCGATCACAGACAAAGGCGTCTGATCGAACCTTATCCAAGCGGTGGAAAAGGCGACGCGGCAAAAAATTAAAGTTGCGAACGAGCCCATGGCTGGCGTTTTTCGCCGCTTACTGCCCCTGTCGGCTATGTGGCGCGGCGAATAAGATCATACCTTGTTCACCACGTGCAGCCAATGTGACGGGGGTACTCGGGCTGGTTTAGAGCGTAAGTATCTGGTGATCAAAGCAATCCGGATGGATGTTTTGATAAATGTCCTTGAGGAAATCTTTGCCATGACGGGCAAGAAAATGAATGCCGGCAATCTCGCGTTCCTGAAGAACCTTATTAGGATAGAGTCCGTTGGTAAGCGCTTTGGCGTGACGATCCAGGACTTCACTCTGGCGTAATTCGGCCCGCGCCGCTTTTGCCTGGAGGCTTTCCAACTGATGGCGAATTTTGGATTCAGCGTTTTCCGCAGCTTCCACCAGAGTCTTATCCAAGCGAACTAAAGACTCGCGGATAGTCGCGAAGGACTTTCCTAAACTGCTGCCGGCGGAATCGAAAGCCGCCTGTAATTCCTGCGGAAGAGCTTGCGCGGCCAACTGTTCCCGGACTTTTTCCGGGTTTTGAAATAAGTCCGTCAGAGCCAAACCATAACGTTCAAGTAAGCCATTAGCTTTTGTGTCTATGATCGTCGAGGAAAAGCGGGGAATGATTGGAGTGATTCGCCCCAATAAAGCCTGGTAAACAACCGCCGCCTGGGCGAAATAAGCTACCTCTGCCGATCCCCCTGTGTAGGCAAGAGTCGGGAGTAAGTGGTCCTGGACAACGGGCCGCAACAGCACGTTGGCACTGAATTGATGAGGCTCGGAGGAAATTCTGCGCAGCAGTTCAGTCTGAGTGATCTTCTCATCGCCGACTAAAAAGGTTGTGGCGGAAGCATTAGGATCCCGATTCACGGGGACGCGGGAACCATTCTTTAGCGTAAACAGAAGTGTCGAAGACGGTGTAACTTTGACCTGCTGATGGTATCCGGCAGCTTCCAGTTCACGGCCGCGTGCCAGCAGGGCTTCGTCTAATTCCGCCGCACGCTCGATGGCCCCGCGGTAGATCGGTTCGGCCACAGCATTAAGTTCCGCATCAGAGGCATCCAGCAGGATGACTCCCCACTCATCAAATAGACGCGTGAACAACTGTGCGAAGGCACTTCCAAAAGTGGCATCGGGCCGGTAAGATTCGCGCAGAAAAGTGGTGACGTCCGATTCTCCCAGCACCTGTTCGGCTGCTTTTAAGACCTCGTCAATTTCCGGACCTAACTGAATTGTTCCGACGGGTGCTTCGGAGACTCCATGTGAAGTGGCCGTGAGGCGTTGTAATGAAGCTTCGGGCCCCGGCAGAGAAATACTCTGGATTTCATCCAGGTCGTGGTCTTGGGTAGCCAGCCAGAACACCGGAACACAATCCACTCCAACTTTGCCGGCTTCCTCGGAAAGTTTGACCGCGGTCAGGGCCTTGAACAACGAAAACAACGGCCCTCCGAACAACCCGACCTGCTGTCCAGTTACAACTGCTGCTGCGCCAGATTTCAGGCGCGAGATATTTTCCAAGGTCCGTGCAGATGCTCCCCACTCTTTGTTCTGCCGTTCCAAAATAGCCGCGACCTTCTGCCGGCGCTCGGAGTCATACTGAAGTTTTGCTGCTTCCTCTGTAACCCATTCTGAAAAATGTGGACCGCGAGGAAAAAATGGCCGCAGGCTAGGCGCGCCGGAAAGGTAATCCAGAAAAAGCCGGGTGGTATGCGGAATTTGGCTAAAGGGCAGACACTGCGCTTTCAACGGCGGTTCTCCTGACATCGTTGGACGAAGTAAGTCATCGGTTAGTCAACCGCTTCAATTCTACAGGGCAGCCTGGTATTCAGATGCTAGAGCCTGGCTGAAGATGCAAAATACACAGCGGACTGACCTTGTAGAATCTTAGACATCATGCACGAATCCGCTTTTGATCCCACGAAAGACATAACACTGGAAGGCCGGGCCGTACGACTGGTGCCACTGCAACGTGAACATGGACCCCTGCTTTGGGACTGCATGAAAGACCATGCAGAGGAGCTGTTCCGTTGGATTCCTTACCCAATGCGGACCGCCGAAGACTCGGCCCGGTTTATAGAGCAAGTGTTAGGCGAACATCAGCGAGGCGTATCCGTCCCCTTTGCCACGATAGAACGCAGCTCAGGGAAGATCGCGGGAAGCACGCGCTTCATGAGTATTGATGTGGCCAACCGGCACGTCGAGATTGGATCAACCTGGATCGCGCCCGCCTACCAACGGACAGCCGTGAATACGGAAGCGAAATATCTAATGCTGCGCCACGCCTTCGAAACCTGGAAATGCCTGCGGGTGGAATTCAAGACTGATTCCTTAAATGAAAAATCCCGGGCGGCAATATCACGCTTGGGAGCCAAAGAAGAAGGCACGTTCCGTAATCACATTGTGACCTCCACTGGACGCATTCGTCACTCGGTCTATTTCAGCATTGTGGATACAGAGTGGCCGGAAGTAAAACGCCGGTTGGAAGAGAGAATGGCGCGCGGATAGTCTACTTATTTTGACTCAATAGCCACTGGGCCTCGTACTGCTTCAAGAGATCCACACCTTGGGCAAAAGTTGTGTCCGGGGCCACGGGGCGGAAGTCGCTGTAGGTTTCTGACGATTGTGCGTTGATTGTTTTGAACAACAAAATTTTTCCGGTGAAGGCCATGTCAATGCCGGTGATCTGCCAATGCTTGTCGCCCACATCCGCTTGACGGATCAGTATGTGTCCACCACGGTCCAAATGCCCTAGTATCCCCCAGCCGAAGCCGACATCTTTTTGCAGCGTGCCATCAATCATGGCAATGCGATTTACTTTGGCATCAATCAGGATGTGGCCCTGCATTCCAGTCAGGATCTGTTCAATTCGCGTGGGTGGATCATATTTGGGGTTCGGGCTGAAGCTAAGCCGCGCAAGCTCCTCTCCCGTTTTCCCCATGCCCGGCTTGCCCATCTCTAGGCCATCGTTTTGATAAAGAAAAGCATCCGGCAGGGCGCGGATGATGCGAGTCACGCGGTCAATATTTTCCTTCTCCTGTTTCTGCTTTTTCTTCAACTCCTCAGGGTCATCAATAAAACGTTGGATGCGCTGGCTCTCTCCCTTGCGCTGCTCCGCCGTAAGCGGCTTGTCGTTGATGGCAATGACCAGTCCGACGATGGCGTCGCGAGTTTGGGCGTAGAGCATGGTCTGAGTGCCACTAGCGTTTTTCTTATAGTGCTGAAACAGGTATTTTTTGTCGCCATCCGGAGGGTTAATCTCATTGGCAACGGCACGCCGTACCAATTCCTGAGGAGAAACGGTCTGGGTAGAAGCTTGCTGAGCGATAGAGCTAGCAACGAAACTGGGCAGGCTGCACAGCAGAACAATCAGAACGAAAGGGAATCGTTTGAACGCCAATCCCATCGCGTACCAGTCTACCGTAGTATGGCGGCTGTAATGTTGCACAACTAAGGCCATTAGGCCAATTGCGTCCTTGATACTGCTGGGATATAGTCATGCTTCCAGAGGTAGAATCATCCGCAATCACCCAACCCAGGGAGGCTCAGTTTCATGGACGCACCGAAGACCAGCGAATTTGCCCACATCGGCAAGTCGGTCATTATTAAGGGAGAACTGACCGGCAGCGAAGACCTCTACATTGACGGACAGGTCGAGGGCACCATCGAGCTGCGGAGCAACAACCTGACTATAGGCCCGAATGGGCAAGTAAAAGCCAACGTGAACGCCAAAGGTGTGATTGTGCAAGGCAAGTTGGAAGGCAATATCAACGCCAGCCTGCGGGCAGAGTTGCGGAAGTCTGCCATCGCGGTAGGTGACATCACCAGCCAGCGAGTCTCCATCGAAGAAGGCGCCTATTTCAAAGGAAAAGTGGACATCCAGCGGGACGGAAATAAGCCATCCGCATAACGGGTAGAGTCATCTAAGTACATACCTTAGTTTGGGCCAACCCGGCCGGCAGAAGGAATTCAAGCGGTTCCACCGTAAAGTCTCGCGTTATATTAAAATTCAGTAAAACGATGCTGCACAGTAGATTCGCAGCCTTCGTGCATCGCTTACATGAAATTCTTTCGTAACTCTCCGGGCCCTTCGACTACCGTCACTGATCAACCACCTGCACGTGTGACCCGGCGTTCCAGCGGACTGGGTGAGTTGGCCAAGCTCATGGCCTCCGAGGAGCCATTGTGCATTTTAGATTTGGGTTATACCTCGGCCGCCAACATCCGCTATCTCACTTCGCGTGGGCACAAAATCTATAGCGAAGATTTGCTGGAAGCCTCGACCGATCCTGAACTGGTGACGAAGGATGAACAAGGTAACAAAATACTCGACAGCAAAAAGTTTCTGGACGAGAACCTCAGCTTTACCAACACCCAGTTCGACATTGTGCTCTGCTGGAACCTCGCCGACTACATGGACGAAAGCCTGGTCAAGCCTGTAGTGGGGCGTTTGTGGTCCATGCTGAAACCCGGCGGACAGTTGCTGGCTTTCTTCCATACGCGTGAAGCTGGGCCGGATGCGCCTTGCTACCGCTTTCACATAGTTGGCGCGGACACATTAGAAATGCAACCCATTGAACCTCGCCGTGAAGTGCGCCGCGGGCCCACTGGGGCAATTCATACTTCAGTGAGTTCAAATTTCGCCTTGCAGCGCGTGTTCAACAACCGCCACATCGAAAATTTGTTCCGGGATTTTGCTTCGATTAAATTCTTCCTCGCGCGGGACAACGTCAGAGAAGTTCTTGTAGTCCGCTGAGAACAGAGACCCAGAAACTGAGAACTGATTAGCTCTCCAGATTTAAGTACGGGATATATCAGTTCGCTGTTGCTAGTTCTCGGTTCTCAGTTATCTGGTCTTGCTCACCAAATACTGGGTAATCCCAGGTGCATTCTGCAATACAAATAAAACCGACTTACGTACTGGTTTCGGCATCCGCAACATCCGTCGAATTTTAGATGATGTGCGAAACACCGGAGCAAAGCGCTTTTTATAATCCCGGCAATATTGGTTTGCGGCGTGGGTCAGAGAAGTTTCTTTCCGGAAGAAGGGAAGCAGAGATTCTCCCGCCAATGACCCGCTCCGCAGGGCCAGTGAGATTCCATCTCCAACAAATGGATCCACAAAACCAGCTGAATCCCCAACCTGGAGGACGTTGTCCCGGACCGGCTGTGGCTCTCGAAAGAAAAGCGGGAAAGTGCTCACTACATTGCTGAGCGCCCGCCAACGCCCCGCACGCTCGGACAATGCGGGGTGCTGGGCGAAGACTTGCGGCATTGTGCTGGCGACATCTGTACGTACCATGGCACAGGCATTTACCTGTCCATAAGCGGAATGCGGGTTTCTGAAAGCTACCGGCTGCACTCCGCAATAACCGCCGTCAAAGAAATACAAATCTGCCGAAGGCCTGGGCGAGGGCTCAGCAAAATACATTTTGATTCCCAGCCACTTCGCTTGGGGTTTTGCATTGTCATCGGACTTGGGACGGAGGTTCGACCAGCGGCCTGAAGCATTGATGACGGCAAGAGAACTGAACTCACCTGAAGATGTGGTGATTCGGAAAGGGCCGGTGCCGCTGACTTCCTGCACGGCAGTTTGCTGTTGTGTTTCCACGCCATATTCTTCAGCTAATTCCCAGAGTGTGGAGTCGAGATCCAGGCGGGCAATGCTGGCAGCGGGCGGGTCAATCGGAGTTTGCAACGGGCTGCCGTCGAAAAAGAGACGAGCCTGAGGAATGCGGATTGCGCTGGTTAGAAGTGGCGCGTGTCGCGAACCGAGGAACCCGCCGAGCAGATCCAGTGATTCAGCGGAGACAAATTCGCCGCAAACCTTGTGGCGAGGAAAACTTCCACGCTCCAGCAGCAGAACGCTGGCGCCTTTTCGCGCGGCTGTGATGGCGGCAGATGCGCCGGCGGGGCCTCCTCCAATGACGATCAAATCGTAAATGCGCGGGGACAGACCCATGCAACAGTCTCCAAACTTTAGCATTTCAGAATTGGCTACATCCAGACTGGACTGGAGAAGATGCTTTCATTATATGAGGTATCAAGTGCTGGAAAAGTTGCATAAATTCCGGCGATCTGGCCAACAAAGTATGATAGCCATGGTTTCATAGGCTGGTGGGCCGAGATATGGAGAAACGGATTTGATCAGATTGAGATCACGCGATGGAAGAAATCCTCAAGAATTGGCAGCGATGGACCTCGATCTGCATCTGGGCGACAAGGAGCAAAAGGCAAAGTATGTCGGGACAATGTTTGACATCATTGCGCCCGGCTACGATAAATTCACGCGCGTATTCTCTTTCGGCATGGATAAAAATTGGAAGGCTGATCTGGTGGTGGAGGCGGTTAAGCGCGCAACAGAACATCCCACGATTTTGGATTTGGCTTGTGGAACGGGCGACTTCGGAGTCGAACTGGCGCGACGTATGAGCGCCCATCGGGCGGTTGGTCTTGACCTGAGTCCGCAAATGCTGGTGGAAGCCAGTCAGCGTGTGGAGCGCGAGCACAGCATATTGAAGCTGGCAGCTTGCGACATGTTGAGTCTTTGCGTGAACGACAAGAGTGTTGATGTGGTCAGCATCGGTTATGGACTTCGCAATACAGCTGACGTTGGCATGGCGCTGCGGGAAATTGCCCGGGTGCTTAAGCCGGGTGGAATTTTAGTCAACCTCGATTTCCATCGTCCGGTGGGACCGGTTTGGCGCGAACTGTTTCTTTGGTATATGGAGTACGCGGGGCAGCTTGCCGGGTGGCTCTGGCACCGCGAACCTAAAACCTATGGCTACTTGTCCGGCTCAATCCGGCGATATCTTACGATCCCAGAGTTCGAAAAACAGTTGACGCAGACTGGTTTCACGGTGGAGTGGCGAAAGTCAAAACTCGGTGGGGCAATCGGTCTACACGTGGCGAGACGCGCGGCGTAACTAAATTCTGGGAACGCCTTCGATCACGCTTTGTGGGGCAACGGTTCTCACGACGCGTGTGAGTTTGTATCCGGCCGCTTCGAATAAGGCGTTGTATTCAGAGCGTGTGCGCTCCTGTCCCCGTGTCATTACCATCATGTTCACATCCAGAAGTTTGCTGAAGCAGCGCGCATCGCCTTCAGGCACCACCATCTCGACGACCAGTACTCTTCCTTTTTTACTCATGGCTTTGCGGCAATTTTTCAGGATCGTTACGCATTGCTCATCGTTCCAATCGTGAATGACATCGGACATGATGTAGGCATCCGCCCCCTCAGGAACGGATTCAAAGAAATTACCCGCCACCGCTGAACATTTGCCAACGGGCATTTGTTTGTTCAGTTGGTGTGCTTTCTTGAGCGCAGGCTCAAGATCGAAAACTGTACCTTCGATTTCGGGATGAAGCTCCAGAATCTTGCGCAGGAATGCGCCTTCTCCGCCGCCGATATCCACCATGGATGAAATTCCTGAGAAGTCATAAGCCATCAACACGGCGTACGCAACCATGGACGCGACGTCCGTCATGCCTTCGTGGAAGGTGTTCGCAGCTTCTGCGTTGCTTTGCAGATATTCAAATAATCCTGTGTCGAATGCCTTATCGAAGGCGGGAGATCCGGTCTGAACGCTATGAAGAAGTTTGCCCCAAGCCTGATAGTGAATCTCGCCCAGGGTGATGGCGATGGCCCGCTGCGATCCGGGAACATCGCTACGTAGTTCCCGCCCTATGCCTGACAATGCAAAACGGCCGTCAGAGAGAGCAATAAAAATGTCTGCGCTGGCCAATGCACGCATGATGCGAAACAGGGACCGCTGGTCCACCGAGGTAGCAGAGGCAAGCTCGGCGCATGACTTGGGGCCATCCTTCAACAAATCTGCTACCCCAAGTTTTGCGGCGACATAGATAGCTTGTGAAAGCCAATAACCCGTGGCCATCTGGAATATTGCCGGCGGTTGCGGGTTGCTTTTGTTGTTTCCTATGGATTGATTGCGCAGCTTTAGTGTGGAGAGTAATCGTTGTCGCAACAGCAACTTTAATTCCGGCCATTGTGTGCTTCGCCGGGCATGCGCGAGGGTGCGAAGCCAGGGCCAATTAGGGAGCAAGCGGGCTGTCACCATGTGAGCATCGTGTGTCGGCGCGGCTATGAAACTTCCGCGAGCTCTTCTTCCAACAGCTGCTTATTGTAGAGATCGGTGTAATAGCCGTTCTGTGCCAGCAATTCTTCGTGAGTGCCAATCTCGACGATCCGCCCTGCATGCAATACGGCAATTCGGTCGGCGTTGCGGACCGTAGAAACGCGATGGGAAATGAAGATCGTCGTACGTCCTTGCATGATTTCCCGCAAATGATTCAGGATTTTGTCTTCGGTCTGGGTGTCCACGCTGGAAAGCGCGTCATCGAGAATCAGCACGCGCGGATTGCGAATCAAAGCCCGGGCAATGGCCGAACGCTGTTTTTGACCACCGGAAAGCGTAAGGCCGCGTTCTCCCACAGTGGTTGCGTATTTGTCAGGGAATTCTTCGATGTCGGTCGCGATGTTGGCGGCTTCGGCTGCTGCCCGCACCGCCTCATCCGAGGCATTTTCCACGCCGAAGGCAATGTTCTCCCGCACGGTTTCGCTGAATAAGAAAGTTTCCTGGGGGACGAAGCCGATGTTCCTTCGCAGGAAATCCAGAGGGTACCGGCGGATCGGTAGGCCATCAATCAACACCGATCCTGGTGTTGTGTCGTAAATGCGTGGAATCAAATTAACCAGCGTTGTTTTACCTGAGCCTGTAGGCCCGACAATCGCCAGGCTGCTACCAGCTGGGATTTTCAAGTTGATATCGTGTAATACGGTATTAGTGCCATAGGTAAAAGTTAGATTGCGGAACTCGATTTCACCGGTAAGTTCAGTTGCAGGTGGACCAGCCTTGGCCTCATCACTATCAACGATTTCAGGTTTCTCGGCGAAAATTTCACTGATGCGCTGTAACGACGCGGTGCCACGCTGAAAAATGTTGATGACCCATCCCAACGCGATGATCGGGAAAGTCAGTTGCACCATGTAAGTGAGGAAAGCGGCGAAGTCACCTGGAGTAATGTGATTGCCCAGCACTTCGCGTCCGCCCAGCCACAGTACCATTGCAATTGCCAGTCCCAACATGGTTTCCAGAGTTGGCCACAACATGCCAATGAGCCGCACCAGCCGTAAACTGCGTCCGATGTATTCGATATTGGCCTTTTCGAAGGCGGCAACCTCAGCCTCTTCCTGAACGAAGGCGCGGATCACCCGAGCGCCGGAGAAATTCTCCTGCACCTTGGCGGATATCTCCGAAAACATCGCTTGGATTTTTTCGAAGCGATCGTGAATCTGCCTACCGAAATACTGCACCACGACGCTGGCAACCGGCAGCGGCAGAAAAGTATAAAGCGTCAGCTTGGGACTGATGGAGTACATAAATCCCAGGGCCAATCCCATGAACAGAATGGTGTTGGCGGAGTACATGATGGCCGGCCCGAGCAACATTCGCACCGCATTCAGGTCGTTGGTGGCGCGCGCCATGATGTCGCCGGTACGCGTGCGCTGGTAGTAAGAGTGCGAAAGTCCTTCCAGGTGCCGGAACAGGTCATTGCGCAAGTCAAATTCAATTTCGCGCGAGACCCCAATCACGACAGAGCGGGTGAGGAAGGAAAAAATTCCTTTGATGGCGATAAGACCCAACAACTGGGACGCAAGAATAAATAGCTGGTGCCGGATGACATTATGATTCAGATCATCAATCGCGTTCTTGATCACCAGCGGAAATAAAACTGCCGCGCCGTTCTGCAACAAAACGCAAACCGCCCCGATTGCATAGCTGCGCCAGTATTTTTTGAAGTAGGGAAGTAGCGGACCGAGACTTTTAGGCAGCATGCGCTTCTGTAGATGTGATTCTACCAGTTGGCGCTTCACTTTAAGATATTTGGCTTCGGATCTCCCTCATGGCGTCGGCCATGCCAGGATTGGTTGGTCAGAGTTCCGCGTTTGCATTGGTGGGTGCAGAGGAGACACGTAAGCTCTACTCAATTCTGGCATTTTACCTCTCGACGCCATGCGGCAAATCCGAAGCCGGAAAGGTCAATTAGTAGGGTTTGCGAAAAGTTAAAGTGAAAGCTCCCACCAGCAGGACCAGCCAGCTGGAGAGAAACAGTACCGCCGAATCCATTACATATCGGTATACAGACTCAATATTCATAGTCTCAGGCGGCAAGCACCTTGCGGGATTGCAGTTGTTTTTTACCAGTGAGGCTTTTGTACTGGTCCAACACCTCTCGGGCGGCATTCATACGCCCGAGCGTGGTCAATGCAGGGTCGTTGAGCGCCAGCTCCACTTCTGCCATCCAGCTCTCCACGGCCACGTCAATCTTGGAAGCTACTTCTACTGCGATTGTGTCAACAAAATCACGAGCTGTAATTACTACTGTTGCCATATGAGTCCGCCCTTCCAGCGAGCTGCGTCTATTGCTTGTCCTGATTGACGGTTGACTGGTTTTGCAGGTGGTTCATCATCCGCTGTTCGTGCTTATCCATGAGTTCTTTGAACTTGGTCTTCTGGTCCGGATTCAGGACCTGTATCATCTCGGATTCGATACGCGCTTTCTGCACGATCAACTCCGTGATGGTTTGGGATTGTTGGGCCGCCAGCGTGCGAACCTGGGCTTCATCAAAGTTGCCGTTTTCCTCGAACTGTCGCATCTGGTGGTTGGCCAGGGCCAGCTGCAACAACAGAGGCTTCAGCGCCGGCTTTTCCTTGGCCATGATGTCTTTCACTTGTGATTGCTGCGCATCGGTCAAGTCGAGCCTGTGCGCGAAAAAACCTAGCATGTGTCCGCTGAACATTCCGCCGCCATGCCCATACGCTGCTCGGTGAATGGTCTGCGAAACTGCGGCGGCCCCCAGAAGGATGAGAGCGACAGCGGCGATAAATATTTTCGTGCGATGAGATTTCATTTGTCCTCCAACTAATTTCTCTCCGCCGTGTTGTTACTGAGATAAGAACACTCGAACCCGGAGAAAAGTCGTAAAAAGACGGTCAAGCGCAGTAAAGATTTGTAAAGGTTAACGGCCTCCAGTTTGACAATTTTTGACCCGAATCCGGGCTTTCCTGATGTAAAAGAGAGATAGGAGAAATCCATGGATCGCATCCTTGTAATCGACGACGACGTAGAACTTTGCGGCTTGGTGAGTGAGTACCTGGAGCCGGAAGGTTTCCAGGTTGAGTCGGTGCATGACGGCGAGCGCGGACTGGAACGCGCCTTATCAAGCGACCACTTATTGGTTGTGCTTGACGTGATGTTGCCCAAGATGAATGGTTTCGATGTACTGCGAAGAATGCGTTCGACCTCGCGCATGCCTGTGCTGTTACTTACCGCGCGAGGCGAAGATGTGGACCGCATCGTCGGTTTGGAAATTGGCGCCGACGACTACCTTCCCAAGCCTTTCAATCCGCGTGAGCTGGTCGCGCGAATTCGTGCTATCCTTCGCCGCACAAGAAGCGGCTGAAGGATCACCGGGCGATATATTGCGCGTAGGTAATGTTGAATTGAACCCTGCTACCCGCACGGTCATTCAGGATGGCAATAACGTGGAACTGACATCCGTCGAATTTAATTTGCTGCAAGTGTTATTGCAGGAGGCAGGGCAGGTTGTATCCCGCGAAAGATTGGTGGATTCAGTTTTGGGCAGAAAGTTCTCCCCCTTTGATCGCAGTATTGATATGCACGTAAGCAAAGTGCGCAAAAAACTCGGCGATACCGACAGTGGCACTGACCACATTAAGACAGTGCGTGGGGTTGGTTATATCTTCACACGTCCACCCGCCAAAGTAGGGAGTGCCGGGCGATGATGAGAAGTCTTTTCCTGAAGATTTTTCTTTCCTTCTGGGTAGCGCAGGCGCTGTTCGTGGTGTTGGCAATCGCAATTGCAATCTGGCTTCGCCCCTACCGGGAAACCGCCGCCTGGGAGACGCTGGAAACGAAAGTCCTGAATGAATCATTGGAGACATATCAAAACAGTGGTCCAGAAGGACTAGGGCGTTATCTGAGCGACTTGCAAGCTACGCAGCATGTGCGGGCTTTTTTATTTGACGAGGAAGGGAAAGAGGTTTCCGGCGGGCGGCCTCCGGATTTTATACAAAATTTTCAGCATGGCCGTCCCACGCCTTCGGGAGGTTTTCTGCGGATTTCCCCGGACCGGTTCCTGCGCCAAACCAGTGTCACGGTAAACGGGCATCGCTTTACTCTGGTGATGTCCCTGCCTCCCGCGCCGCCATCTTTCTTCAACGCGCGGAGCGTGCCTGCTTTGTGGATTCTGATTGCCGTGATCTCCTCCGGCTTGGTTTGTTACCCATTAGCACGGTATATGACTCGGCCCGTGGTCAAGCTGCGGTCCGCAGCGCAAAAGCTTGCTGCCGGTGATTTGAGCGCGCGTGCTGGAACTTCCGAATCGCGCCGGAAAGATGAAATCGCGGAACTGGTCAGGGACTTCGATTCCATGGCGGGGCGGTTGCAAGCCATGGTGAAGGCGCAATCCCGCTTGTGGAGCGATATATCCCATGAACTGCGTTCCCCATTGGCGCGTATGTCTGTGGCCTTAGAACTGGCGCGGCAACGCTCCGGGCCAGGAGCCAGCGGCGCGTTGGAAAGGATCACCCTCGAATCGGAGCGGCTGAACGAACTGATCGGACGATTGCTCACAATCGCCAAGTTGGACAGCGGGGATGACAAGATCGAAAAGTCAACGATCCAGCTGGAAGAACTGGTTTCCGAGGTTGTCATCGATGCTGAGTTCGAAGCCCAGAGCCGCGAGTGCCACGTAAAGTTTGCCGCAAAAGATGACTTCGCTCTATTGGGGAGTGCGACCCTTTTGCGCAGTGCAATAGAAAACGTAGTGAGGAACGCGGTCCGCTACACTCGCGATGGTACGAATGTCGAGATCGCGCTGACTGGTGATGATCGAGTGAATACCGCGTTACTGACTATTGAGGATTCTGGCCCAGGAGTCCCTGCCGACGCGCTCGACAAGATATTCCGTCCTTTCTACCGCATAGACGATGCCCGGGGACGTCAGACCGGTGGCGTAGGCCTGGGATTGGCAATTACTGAGCGGTCCATTCTTCTGCACGGCGGGACAGTCAGGGCGCTCAATCGACCCGAGGGGGGGTTGAGAATAGAGATCCGCTTGCCGGTGAATGCTATTAACGTTCTTACTACTCCGGTGCTGGCGGTGGAACACAGCTAAATTCAACAGATTCTTCAAGAAACAAGTCTGGGACGGGCAACTCGGATGGCCTGTCCCGTGTTCCAACCGCATGGTGTAGGTTTGCTCTTCCCGCGTATTCCTGATACACAAATGTGTGCTAATTTCCGGCCTCCAGAGCATAGTGGGGTCGTCGAGGAGACAGAATAGGGATGAAGTACCGCGTTCTGGTGGGTCTATTGGTGTTGGTGGGGCTTGGATCATGGGTCAGTTGTGGTGGTTATAGTTCATCTACGCCCCCCAATCCGGGAGTTACTGGCACTGGCTTCGTCTTTGTCGCCACCCAGGGCGATAACAAACTGTCTCCATTTATCATCGATCAAGCGGCTGGCAAGGTGACCAGCAACGGCAACGGCGTGGCCACCGGGAGCCTTCCATCGGCGGCGATCATGACCCCGGCCGGTGATGCAATTTTCGTGGCCAATCAGAGTTCCAATGACATCTCTCGCTTCTCGATAAAGGCCGACGGAACGCTGACCGCAGTGACTCCGACGATATCGGTGGGAGGCGCCAATTCCAACCCTATCGCCATGGCTATGGATGCCGCAGGGAAGTTTCTTTTCGTGTTGAATCAGGGCGCTTTTGGTGTGCCCAACGGCGGTTCGGTTGCCGTCTTTTCTATTGGCCAAAACGCAGGATTGACAGCCGTCGGAACCACTACCGCTTTAGATAATGCTTCTGCGATTGCAGTAACTCCAGACGGAAAATTTTTGTATGTCACTGATTCGCTGGTGAGCACGATTGTTGGGTATTCGGTGGATGCCAACGGCGGGATGGCGGTTTTGACTGATTTCCCCGCGCCGCAAGCGCCCACCGCTGGAAACCCTCTCGGGACGCCAGGCGGGATTCCTATTCTTAATGCCACGACCCCAATGGGGTTGGTTACAACTCCGGATGACGCCAAGAGCCCGAGTGCGAACCCGATCTTTTTGTACGTCGCCAATGCCGGTACGGGGCAGATATCGGCATATGAAATATGCGACAAACCCTCGTTGAATTGTTCCAACGCGGCCGCCGACCCCGGAGATCTATTGGAAATCACGGGCTCACCTTTTGCCGCGGGTGGAGAACCTGGCTCGATGGTAATTGTGAGCCCCGCGGTGGTTACTCCGCCAGCAGGTACTTTTCTTTACGCTGCGGACAAAAAGTTGAACCGCGTTTTGCAATACTCCATTTCGGCGGTGACGGGCACCTTGAGTCAGTTGAGTCCAGCCGCAGTCTCAAGCGGAACAACTCCTCTGTGGGTCGTCTGCCCGGCATGACGGGCAATATGTTTTCGCCGCCAATAACGGTTCCACTTCGATTTCGGCCTATGCAATTACCGATCCGAAGAGCGGTACTCTGACCAATGCCACCACAGCGGTTGTAGCTACAGGGAACAATCCATCCGTGGTTCTGGCGAAATAAGTCTTTTAAGTGGGGACTTTCAAAATCAGGTAGCCGCCGACCAGGCCAAAAATCAAATCAGGCGACCATGCTGCCAGTACCGGCGGCAATTGGCTTACATTTCCCATCGCTTCAAATAAGCCGGAGACGCTGAGGTAGACCACGGCAATTCCAGCCGCTACAGCCACGCCGGCAATAGCGCCACGCTTTCCCGCGGACACTGAGAAGGGAACTGCCAGCACTGCCATCACCAGCACAATTGCCGGGAAAGCAAATTTCTTATGTAGTTGCACTTTCAGGCGGACTACATCGAATCCGCTTTGCTGTAAATCGTGGATGTAGCCTTGCAATTCTGTATAACTCATCTCGGAAGACTGTATGACTTCCTTCTTAAAATAATTCGGCGCTTCGCTCAAAGCATTGAAAGTGGCCACTTCAAATGTGCCGTAGTGTTCGATCGCCGGGCCTTGCAGGGAGCGGCTCCATCCCTGGGTGCAGACCCAGCGGCGCAGGTTCTCGTCCCAGTTGGCGCGGCTGGCGTAGATACGCTCCGTCATGGCAAATGTTTTGGGATCAAACTGAAAAACAGAGAGACTGCCAAACTGATCACGGTCCGGATCAAACAGTTGGTAGTAATAGATGGTCGAGTGCTGCCCGAAAATCCATTTGCGGTCGGGATTGAGATAGGTCTGCGGCGGTTTGCCTTTGATCTGGTTGCGCAGAGCATCCTGGCGTTTATTGGTGTGGGGAAGATAGAGCTGATCGAAGATAAACAGCCCTCCCGCCACGATTCCGGCGGCCACCAGGATCGGTACCACAATACGATAAATACTCATGCCAGTGGCTTTGATGGCGGTGATTTCGTTGGCCCGCTGCATCAAGCCAAGTGTAATGACGACGGCAAAAAGCGTACCTAGCGGCGCAATGGCATATAAGAAATACGGAGATACGTTAAGCAAATATTCCGCCACTACAATGGGAGAAATCTGATTGCGCAGGATATCGCCCAGTAACTCAAACAAAGTGAACACCAGAAACAAAATTAAAAATGCGGCGAAAATCATTACCAGATAAAGGCTGAAATCGCGCAAGACGTAGTCGTCCAGAATCATAGGGAAGCTGGCGCGGAATACCCGGCGTCTTGCTGCCGCGCGCTGAAAGGCGCCTCCATTGCCGGCCGCGCGGGACACGGCCCCGGTTTTTGCCTTCGCCTGCTTTTTCCAACCTTTGAGGAAGCCAAGCTCAAAAGGCCGGCGCTCTGCTCTCCAGATAAGAAAACTTCCTCCAATGAAGAACACGATGTCCGCCAGCCAAACTCCCAGAAAAGCTGACACTTTGCCTTGCTTGGCGAGGGAAACACCCAGCAGCGAAACCGAATAGTAGGCAAATACCAGCGCGATTGTGATCACAAACCCGGCTGACTTGCCGCCCTTTTTAGAAGAGAGCCCCAAGGGTATTCCCACCAGCCCCAGCACTACGCACGCCGTGGGAAGCGCAAAGCGGCGATGAAATTCAATGTAGTACCAGCGCTTCATGTAGGTCCTGAGCCCGGTCGATTGCGTCAGCAACTCAGGCGTGCGCAGTTGGCTCAACGGCGCTGGTTCCTGTTCTTTATTGTCGTTTTGCGGCAGGGCAATGGGTACGTCGGTTTCATCGAAGGTTGAGATCTGATAATTGTTGGGCGATTGCGGATTAGTCTCGTGAATTGACCCGCCGATCAGATGCAGATGCAGCGTATCCTGACTTTCGCTAACCAGAATTCCTTCCCGCGCCAGCGTAATGCGCGGGGCTGCGGGATTACTGATGTCCGCAAAAAAAACTCCCTTCCAAATCGCAGCTCCCTGGCCGTTCTTTACATCTTGAACGTAGAGGACCCGCTTGGGAAATCCCTCATAGAAAACTCGCGGCTGAACTTCAAACGACGCTTGCGATCCCTTGAGGCGATTCTGTAAGCGTGCCAGTGCTGCTTGCGACATTGGCGCGATATAAACGCTATTCACCAGCGCCAACGTCCAGCCAACAATCACAAAGATGGAAACAATCCGTAAAAATGTCCAAACTCCAAGGCCGCTGGCCCGCATGGCGGTAATTTCACTGTCCGCGGCGAGCCGGCTGAGGCCAATCAAAATGCCAATCAGCACACCCATGGGAATGGTGTAGGTAAGCGCTCCAGGAATAGTAAAGAAAAAAAGTTCGGCAACACTGGGGAGCGGAGCGCTATTGCGGACTACAAGTTCCAGAATACGCGCCAGACTTTGAGTGAAAAGGACAAACGTGAAGACTCCCGCACCAATCAAGGCGTGATATGTGATCTCGCGCAGGATGTAGCGAGTGAGAATACGCATGATGGACAGTTAAAAGGAAGAATAGCACGCGGGCAAAGAGAAACGTGTAGAGCCGGGACTTGTCCCGTCTGCCGGTTATCGTTTCAAAAACAACACCGACAACGGAGGCAACGTCAGTTGTAGAGAATAGGGGCGCTCCGTGCATGGGCCTGGCTTGGCTATGAACTCCCCCGCCGTTCCCCACGTTGCTTCCGCCATACTCCCCGGCATCGCTGTTCAGCAGTTCACGCCAGTAGCCATCGCCGGGAACTCCCACTACATATTTTTCCCGAGGCACAGGAGTAAAGTTGCAAACCACCAAAATCGTGTCTCCGGGATGATTTTCCTTTCCTCAGGAAAGAAAGCACACTGGCGCCGCTATCGTTAGCATCCAGCCATTCAAAACCCGCGGGGTCGTTGTCCAGTTCATGCAAGGCAGATTGTTCGCGGTAAAGCCGATTCAACTGCTCCACCCATTTTTGGGCCCCACGATGGACGGGATACTGCAACACATGCCACTCCAGGCTGCTGTCATGTGCCCACTCACGCACCTGGCCAAACTCGCATCCCATGAACAACAGCTTCTTGCCGGGCTGCCCATACATGTAGCCGAAGAGCAGCCGCAGATTGGCGAACTTCTGCCATTCATCCCCGGGCATTTTCCCGATCAGCGAGCCTTTGCCGTGGACAACTTCATCGTGGGAGAGAGGAAGAATGAAATTTTCGGTGAATCCATACAATGACCGGAAAGTAAGTTGACCATGATGGAATTTGCGGTGAATGGGCTCGTGCTGAAAATATGCCAGCGTGTCATGCATCCAACCCATGTCCCACTTGTAGCCGAAGCCCAATCCGCCAACGTAGGTAGGCCGTGAAACTGCCGGCCAGGCCGTGGACTCTTCCGCCATGGTCACAATATCGGGATGTTCTTTATAAGCTTCCGAATTGAAGCGCCGCAGGAAATCGATGGCTTCAAGGTTCTCGCGCCCACCATATTGGTTGGGAATCCACTCACCTTCTTTGCGGGAGTAATCGAGATAGAGCATGGAAGCCACAGCATCTACCCGCAAGCCATCAATGTGGAATTTGTCCAGCCAAAACATGGCGCTCGACATCAGGAAACTGCGGACTTCATTGCGTCCATAGTTAAAGATGTAGGTGTTCCAGTCAGGATGAAACCCTTTGCGCCAGTCGGCATGCTCGTATAGGTGTGTGCCGTCGAAATACGCCAGCCCGTGGCCATCAGAAGGGAAGTGAGAAGGCACCCAATCGAGAATGATGCCAATCCCCTGCTGATGCAAATACTCCACAAAGTACATGAAGTCCTGCGGCGTTCCATACCGCGAAGTCGGCGCAAAGTAGCCGGTTGTCTGATATCCCCACGAGCCGTAGAACGGATGCTCCATGATGGGCAGCAGCTCTACGTGGGTGAAGTTCATGCGTTTGACGTACTCCGCCAGCTTCGGCGCGATTTCCCGGTAGGTCAGCGAACGATTGTCATCTTGGGGAACACGCATCCACGAACCCAAGTGCACTTCATATACTGAGATCGGCGCGTGAATCGATTGCCTGTGTGCTCGCGCAGCCATCCACTCTCGGTCAGACCACTCGTAATCCAGGTCCCATACCACCGATCCAGTTCGCGGCGGCCGCTCGTGGTAGATCCCGACCGGATCGGCTTTATCTCCGATATGTCCGTTGTGTTGAGAGACGATGTGGAACTTGTACAGCGCGCCTTTAACGATTCCCGGCAGAAATCCTTCCCAGATGCCCGAATCTCCCCGCGGCGCAAGCTGATGAGCCTTTCCGTTCCAGCCATTGAAGTCTCCAATCACCGAAACTTCGCGTGCATTGGGAGCCCAGACTCCAAAGCAAGTCCCAGCTTGCCCATCCACGGTCATGGGATGAGCGCCGAGCTTTTCGTAGATGCGGTAGTGGCTGCCCTCGTTAAACAGGTAAAAATCCTGATTACTGAGCAAGCTGACATCACTACGCGGCTGAAGAGATGTGACTGGGTTCATCGAACCTCTAGTTTACTGGATATAGAGCCATTTGGCCTTCTACCTGCGTGTGGCCCGGCACCGCAGGTAACCAAACACCCATGCTAGACTGAATTGGCGATGCCCGTTATTCGTGTCGTAGTTTTATGGCACCAGCATCAGCCTTTTTACAAGGACCTGGTCACCGGAGAATATCGCCTTCCCTGGGTACGCCTGCACGCCCTCAAAGACTACTATGGGATGGTCAAGCTGCTGGATGAGTTTCCTAACGTCCACCAGACTTTCAATTTAGTTCCGTCGCTCATAACGCAGATTCAGGATTACGTGGCTGGCACGGCACGGGACCCATTCCTACAGGTGGCCGCCAAGCCTGTGCAGGACCTCACGCCGGATGAGCGGCGGTTTGCCATTCAGTACTTGTTTCAGGCCAACCCGCTCAACATGATCGGGCGCTACCCCCGCTACCAGGAACTTTGGGAACGGTTTCGCGGCTGCGGTGATTCGCCGGAGAAAGCCGAAAAATATTTTCAGGCCGAGGATTTCACTGACCTCCAGGTCTTGTCCCAGATTGCCTGGTTCGACGAATTTTTTCTCGAGGACCCGGACATCGCCGCACTCATTAAGAAGGGGCACCATTATTCGCTGGATGATCAGCGTTTCGTAATTTCCCGCCAGCGTGAACTGATAGCCAAAGTTTTACCCGCGCACGCCGATGCGGCTCGCCGCGGGGGAATCGAAATTTCTACATCGCCCTTCTATCACCCAATTCTCCCCTTGGTTTGTGATACGAATGCCGGCGCGGTATCCACTCCCGGTTTGCCGCTGCCGCAGAATCGGTTTCGTCATCCCGATGACGCGCGTGAGCAACTGCTGCGCGGCTTGGATCTCCACGAAAAAGTTTTTGGCGTGCGTCCGCAGGGTGTTTGGCCTTCGGAAGGAAGCGTTTCTGAGGAAGTGCTGGGAATTGCCCACAGCCTCGGAGTCAAGTGGATGGCCACCGATGAAGGAGTGCTGGGCAGGAGTCTGGGCATTGGATTCTCGCGCGACGGCGGCGGCCGCCTGGCTCCTGACAATGCCGAGAAACTTTATAACATCCACCGTTATGAAAAAGCCGGCACGGAAATGCACATGATTTTCCGTGACCACGCCATGTCCGACCTGGTTGGTTTCGTATATTCCGGCATGCCTGCACAGGATGCTGCCAATCATCTGATTAGAAACATAAAGGAGGCAGCCCAGCCGATCTTGAGCAAAGGCAGGGATGCGATGGTCCCGGTCATTCTGGACGGCGAAAATGCCTGGGAATACTATCCGCTGTCGGGCCGCGAATTTCTGCGACGCTTCTGTGATGGCCTGCAACAAGATCCCGGTATCGAGCCGGTCACAGTTTCTGAAGCCATCGCGCGCTGCAAAGAGCCAGGCAAACTTTCCTCTTTGGTCCCCGGTTCGTGGATCAATGCCAACTTCAACGTATGGATTGGAGCTCCTGAAGACAATCGGGCCTGGGATTATCTCTACCATGCGCGCGAGTTTTACTCTCAGGTCGCTCCTAACGCCAGCGAAGCCCAGCGAAAATTAGCTTTCGAGGAACTTCTTATCGCGGAGGGCAGTGATTGGAACTGGTGGTATGGGCCTGAGCACCACTCCGCCAACGACCGTGAATTTGACGAGCTGTACCGCAAGCATTTGTCCAATGTGTATCAGGCGCTGGGAGCTGTTCCTCCGGACTATCTGGCCCAGCCGATCACGGCAGAAGTTTCTCGCCCATCTTTTATTCCGCAAACGGGATATATCCATCCCCATATCACGGGAGAAATGGTCCGCTACTTCGAATGGATGGGCGCCGCCGTGTATACCGCTGACCATCATTCCAGCGCCATGCATGGAAAAACATTTCTGCTGGATGCTGTCCACGCCGGCATTGATGAAGCCAACGTGTACGGGCGGCTGGATTTCATTGATGGAGTTCCGGAGGGAGAGTTCGTCATCGTGGTTAATTTGGAATCGTTGTCAGAAGCGCGACAGGCAGAACGGGCCTTACGTCTTGATCTGGCAGCCAGCAACAAGAAAATCGATTCCTGGAAGATAACTATTCCGGGGACTGGGGAAACGCTCGGGTCCGCATCATCGCCCTTGAGCAGTGCGGTGGCGTTGGCGCGTAACTTCGAGTTCAAACTGCCATTGAAGTGGCTGGCGGCTGCGGGCGACAACAAAACCGCTAAATCGCTACGCCTGCGTTTCAGTCTGTGGGAAAACCGCCTTCCGGTGGATGCTCTGCCCCTTGAAGGATGGATTGAGCTTCATCTGGTCAGCGAAGGAGAACTGGGGTGACGCTCTCCGCGCGCTCACGGGATTAATTTTCCTTGGGAACCCCATTCTTTTCCAGGGATGCTCCCAAAGCTTCAATTGCTTCCAGACATGCCAAACGCATCTGCAGTTGGAGTTCTTTGCCGGTTTTTCCCACAACGATCAGCATGGCTGTGCCATGCAACAGCTGCCAAACCGAAAACGCGAAACGCGTATAGTCATCTGGTTTTCCTCCATAACGCAGCGCCAGCCGTTCTTTCAGAAGATTGAAAGAGGGCCACTGCTCATTGACCGACGGCGGTTTCGACCAACCCGCTGACAATAATTCGTACTCATGCGGATGGTTGGCCGCGAACTCCAGATAAAGTTCACATGCATGGCGGGTGGACTGGCTTCCTTCAGGACTGCGAAAAGTTTTTGCCGCGTATCCAGGCACAGCGCTTGCAGCATTTGTCTGCGGCTGCGGAAACGCTCGTAAACAGTTGGGGTGGTGGTGCGGGCCTCTTTGGCAACTTCCCGCATAGTCAATGCATGCTCGCCTCCGCGTTTCCATAACTTACGGGCAGCATTGAGGATACGTTGTTCCAGAGCTGGGTCAGCATGACGTGGCACAGTTGTCTCCTTGGCAGACAATCGCCGTTTTGATGATCTTAATCTTGACGGCGTTAAACTAACAACGTATAATTATTAAAATCTAAATAATAAATAGGCCCCCACAGATGCTTCACGCCCGAATCGCAAGTAGAGGAGTAAGTATAAGAAATGGTTTCTTCGGACGATCAAATTAGCGGTAAAGACCCTGCAAAAATTAACACCATGATTTCTGATTTACGCTCCGCCTGGATTGATCTTCTGGGAGCGCGCTGTGCCACTGACCGGCTCCGCTTACGTTATTCCGCAGAAGATGTGGCCCGCTTCGCTGAACGCACGACCTTGAACAAGTCCATCGAAGCTGTAGGCGCAATGTGTGACTACTTCGCTGAAGTCCGGAAGTATATCTCCACTAAGAGTTAGAAGGATAAATGAGCGCACACTGTGCGCCACGGTTGCCCTCCCCCATCACGGGCCCCCTCGTTTTACTTGTGCTTACCCCACCGAGGGGGCCTGAGGGCATTCAGGCCTTACTGACCGCTCTGGTAATTCATCATCAGCGGACGGTTCAATTCCAAAATCAACTCTGTCCCAGTTGGAATCATGGCTGACTGGTGACGCGCTAGATAGTGCACGCTCGATGCGGCGGCACCAATACCACCGCCAATCGCTGCTCCAGGGGGCCCGCCAATTAGACCTCCAGCGATTAAACCGCCGCCGGTTCCAGCCCCGAGTTCTGCCAGATCGTTGCGATCATGTGCCCGGCCTTTGAATTGTCCCTCTTCGTTTACATCAGAACCATCATGCAGGTTGGTGTCAACCAAAGTTGCGTCCAGGGGATACCGTTCACCGCCCGGTAAAACGACAGTCTGCGGCAGGATGCCAATGGTTGGTTTGCCTTTGATACGCCGTGGCTCGCTGACCTTGGTGACTTTGCCTTCCACAGTAGCTCCGACCGGGATGATGGTTTTCCCATCGAATGTAATGGCTTCCGACACATGACCGGAAAACGGGTCGCCAGTTTTGTTGGAGAAAGTCGTCAGTGCGCGGTCCAGCTTTATTTTCAGTGCGGTCCCCGCAGGGATGGCAAGGTTGGTCTGTGCCAAAGCTGAGGTTGCAAATAATATTGTGGCAAGTGCGAATAATACTTTTTTCATCCTACCTCCTGAGAATTGCGTTACTTCAATTTCCTGACTGCTGCGAGAACCTGGTCCAGCGGCGCCCGGTCGCTCTGGCTGTCTCCGCGATAGATGTATTGGATGGTGCGGTCGCGATCCACCACAATGCTGGCGGGGTGCGCGATGTTGAAGGCGTCAATCCCCAGCCGGTGATAAAGGCCGTAAGCCTTGGTCACTGTGCGGTCTTCATCCAACAGGAAAGGGAATGAAACCGGATGCTGCTGCAAAAACTTCTTCGGATTCCAGACTCCATCTCCTTTTTCCGCTGCGATATAAACCAGCTGTGCGCCGCTCTGCATGATCTCGTCTTTTTCCATTTCAAGTTGCGCCATGCGCTTCCCACAGTTAGGGCACCAGGTACCGCGCATAAACTCAATAATCAAAATTCCGCGTTTGAGCGCTCCGGACAATGAAACAATCCCGTCGCCGTTCAACGGAGAGAGCAGAAACTCCGGCGCACGTGAGCCCACCTGCAAGGTTTCAGTGCGGTCCTGCATCTCAGCACTGACTCTAAGCCAGGCAAAATGCGGCGACAATAACCGAGGGAATACCTATTCTTTAATGAACTGTAAGAGAAGCACGCAGCAGGTGTGATTTATAATCGTCTGCTTTCCCGAAATACTAATGGGCAAGACTTATAGAGGCGTCGGCATGCTGACGGGGCGGAGTCTTTTATTTGACTCCGATACTGGCCAGGACATCCCGACCCCAGACCTGAAAGGACTTTCATGAGCAATATTGCAGATATCCATGCTCGCGAGGTAATCGACTCGCGCGGCAACCCTACAGTGGAAGCGGAGGTCACCCTGGCCGACGGATCTTTTGGCCGGCGATCGTCCCCAGCGGCGCTTCCACCGGTGAACATGAAGCCGTAGAGTTGCGCGACGGAGACGAAGGGCGCTACTCGGTAAAGGTGTGTTAAAGGCGGTCGAGAATGTAAACGGTGAAATCGCTGAAGCTTTAGCCAATGTGGATGCGTCGGACCAGCGTGCCCTCGACCAGAAGATGATTGACCTTGACGGCACTGAGAACAAAGGCCGCCTGGGAGCGAACGCCATCCTTGCCGTTTCCATGGCAGCCGCCCGGGCAGCAGCGGATTCCTATGGACTGCCGCTCTATCGCTATCTGGGAGGAGCGGGCGCCAACTTGCTGCCCACGCCCATGATGAACATCCTCAACGGCGGAGCCCACGCCGATAACAACGTGGACTTCCAGGAATTCATGGTGATGCCGGTGGGAGCGCCAATCTTTTTCCGAAGCGCTGCGATGGGGCGTGGAAGTTTTTCACAAGCTGAAAGGCGTGCTCAAGAAGCGCGGCTACAACACCGCGGTCGGCGACGAAGGTGGTTTTGCTCCTTCGGTGAAATCCAATGTCGAAGCGATCGAAGTGGTGCTGGAAGCCATCAAGCAAGCGGGTTATAAACCAGGAGAGGAAATCGCCATCGCGCTCGATCCTGCGGCCAGCGAGCTCTATAAGGACGGGAAATACATATTCAAGAAATCCGACAAGTCGGAGAAAAGCTCCGACGACATGGTCCTCTACTGGGCGAAGTGGGCGAACGACTATCCGATCGTCTCGCATCGAAGACGGCCTTGCCGAAGACGACTGGGATGGCTGGAAAATCTCACTAACGAGCTCGGCGGCAAGATCCAACTGGTCGGCGACGACCTGTTCGTCACCAACACCGAACGCCTGCAGGAAGGAATCGACAAAGGAGTGGCCAACTCAATCCTGATCAAAGTCAATCAGATCGGAACCGTGAGCGAGACGCTGGATGCCATCGACCTCGCCCGCCGCAACGGATACACCTCGATCATTTCGCATCGTTCCGGCGAATCGGAAGACACTTTCATCGCTGACCTGGCGGTGGCCACCGGAGCGGGCCAGATCAAAACCGGTTCTGCGTCCCGCACCGACCGCATCGCAAAATACAACCAATTGCTTCGCATTGAGGAAGAACTGGGAGGCTCGGCCCGGTTCCTCGGTCTGGAAGCACTGAACTACAAAGGCTAATTGTCATTACCGTGAGGAGATATTTATGAAACACATTTGGACACTGGTAGTTTGTCTGTGCATGGCAGGGACCGCCGCTGCTCAAACCTCTGCATCGAACTCAGACACGCCTTCAAAAGAACAAGTCATGCAGTTTTTGAATTTAATGCATGTAAGAGACCGGGTAGTGCAAATGATGGACGGCATGAAGAAGGCAATGAAAGCTGGTGCTGAGGCAGGATTCAAACAGAAAGTCCCTGATCCCACCCCCGTCCAATTAAAGATGATTGATACCGTTGCCGACACCACGTTTCAGGACCTTCCTATTGACGAAATGATTGATGGAATGGTCCCGGTCTATCAACGGCATATAAATAAATTGGATTTGGATGCAATCATCGCCTTCTACTCGTCGCCGACAGGGCAGCGTTTTTTAAAAGAGCAACCGGCCATGATGACGGAAGGCATGCAGGTCGGCCAGGACATCATGATGAAAAAACTGCCGGAGTTAACCCGCCGGCTGGATGAGCGCATCACAAAATTAGCAGCGGATGAAGCAGAGAAAAACATGTCAGAGCACCGCCTGGACAAATAGACGGTAAAGTTCGCCTGCTTTTCGTGAAAATACCTGGGTGATGGACACGCATTATGAAAAAGTACGGGCTAATCGTGGTTGTAGCTTTATCTTGGCTGGTTGGTTCGCTGACGGCACAGAGTTCTCCGCCCAGTGAACCGCCCGCCTCACGCGACGATATCGTTAAACTTTTTGATGTCATGCGCGTACGTCAGCAAATGGAGCTGGTAACTCAGCAACTCCTCCAGCAATTGCAAGGGATGGGCCGCGAGGAGATGAGAGACCGCAATCCAGCGGTAACGCCACAGCAATTGGCGAAAGCGGATGCAGTCACCAACAAGATCATGCAAGCGATTTCCACCTCTGACATGCTTGATGACATGATCCCTGTGTATCAGAAACACCTGAGCAAGTCAGATGTAGACGAGATGATCAAGTTCTATTCCACGCCAACGGGACAGAAAATCCTGCGGGAAATGCCGGCGGTGACGGCAGAAAGCATGCAAGCGATGCAACCGAGAATCCATAAACAAATGGACGAGATAACGCGCCAGATTGACCAATTGGTCAAGGATGACCAGGCGAAACCAAGCGCCCCGGCGCATCCAGCGGCAAAGAAGAATTAATTCGCGGCTAATATTTCGCTTAACAACCAAAATTTCAGGAGAGAAATGCGTCCCAAACCGCTAGTTTTAATCATCCTCGACGGCTGGGGTTATCGTGCTGAAACCAACGCTAACGCCATCGCGCTGGCCCGCAAGCCGGTGTACGACCGCCTGCTGCGCGAATATCCCAACACATTGATTCAGACCAGCGGAAAATTTGTCGGGTTGCCTGACGGCCAGATGGGCAACAGTGAAGTCGGACACCTCAACATCGGCGCCGGCCGCATCGTCCATATGGACAGCACCCGCATAGAGTCGATGATCCAGAACGGAGATTTCTTCTCCCACCCAGTCCTGACCGCAGCCATGAAGAATGCACGTACGGGCGGCCGCCGCTTACATCTTTTTGGCTTGGTTTCCGATGGCGGAGTGCATTCGTATCAATCGCATCTCCATGCATTGCTGAAGATGGCAAAGCAGAATGGAGTCGAGCGCGTATTCGTGCACGCTTTCATGGATGGCCGAGACACGCTACCCACAAACGGCGCAGGGTATCTCGAGTTACTCCAGCAGAAAATCCGCGAGTACAGCACGGGCAAAATCGCGAGCGTGAATGGACGTTACTACGCCATGGACCGCGACCGCCGGTGGAGCGTATCGCCAAGGCATTCAATGCCATGACTTATGGAGACGGCGAAGGCGGCAAGTATGTTGATCCGGTACAGGGTGTCAAAGATTCCTACAATAAAAATGTGACGGACGAATTCATTGTCCCGTTTGTCTGAGCAATACGTAGTCGTCGCGGCCACAC
>CAWBXL010000028.1:0-21022 GCA_963792305.1 uncultured Acidobacteriaceae bacterium
GGAGGCATGAACCAGACTAAGAACAGCTTCCTGCCCAGTAAAGAAGAGCCCGTATTTGCTGCCCCGAGCCATAAACTTCACCCGTGGATCGGTCTGCCCGTAATTCGGCTCGAATGCCAGGGGAAGCTGGCCAAATGCATTGCGGGCCTGTTGAGGGTTAGTGGTGGAAACCAAAGGAAAAACGGGAGCTGTAGCCTGTGAAAAATTGCCCGCCAAGGGCTTTGGGGAAAACAGACTGAGCGCGACCGCTCCGGCCACCAATAGGATGATAGCCAGCAAAACCCTAACGCGTGCCACACTTTTACCCCATACGCAGTAATTCAATGTCACAAGCTCCTCCGAGTACCTGGGTTCATGGAGAGGAAGAAAAGGGCGCAATCAGCAACCTGGATCAAGCGCCAGCGAAGCGGCCTTCGTCCTGCCACAAAAATGGCCAAAAAATAAATAACTACTTAATCATCTACTGGATAGACTGTCAAGCCGACACACGCTCGCTACACCCTGTCTTGCTCAGATGCGCCTCAAGGCACAGGGAGATGCCGGGAGCACCAATCCGCGTTACACTTTCCAAAAATTTTCCGTGGACAAAGTTAACTGAGTTAATTCCTAAGATACTTTATGCATTGCAAAGTATTACGAACTAAGCAACTCTTGCTGTTCACCTAAGGATTATAAATGCTCTCCATGGAACAGACCCCAATGCCAGAACCACCGCAGGACCGTCGTGTAATGCGCCGCTTCGATATGCGTTTACCCGCCACCGTGACCATGGCGGGCGATGTTCCCGACCAGATGCTCACCGAAACCATGAATGTGAGCGCCAAGGGAGTGTTTTTCTACCTCGACCGCCAGGTTGAAGAGGGATGCCCATTGGAAGTGACCCTGACCTTCCCGCCACATGTAACGCTGACGGAGTCGGTGAAAGTCCGC
The DNA here is from genome assembly GCA_963792305.1 of uncultured Acidobacteriaceae bacterium. Lineage (GTDB taxonomy): Bacteria > Acidobacteriota > Terriglobia > Terriglobales > Acidobacteriaceae > CAWBXL01. Next base: position 931 of record CAWBXL010000028.1, read on the forward strand.
TTTACGGCAAAAGTAGTGAGGGTGGAAAGCCCGCTGCCCGCGTCCCGCGTGGGTGTAGCGGCGGTGATTGAGGACTATGAGTTCCTAAAAGCGGTTAGCGGGCAAGTGCCGATCCAGTCGATGCAGTAAGCTTCCACTATCGAATCATTTAGTTGGCCGCAATTTTGACAGTGATACAGCATATTTTTCTTGTTTGAAAAGTAAATCCACCGTCACGATGTCTGGCGCCGCCACGCTGAATTGCGGATTCGTAACAGCATCACTAATGGTTTCATCCAAACCAAAAACCTTCTTTTGTTTGCGACTGAAAAATTTCACTCGCGAATGCCATGCCTGATGCCCTCCAGAACTGGTAAGGCTGTAAACAAAATATTGCGAATCGGGAGTCCACATTGCTTGAACCACGCCATATCCGTGCTCACCATCTTCCGAAGAATAGTCTTTATGAACCAGAATCTGGCCTCCGACTGTACATAGTTCAACAATACTTTCAGCGGTTGCTTCGGGAAGCTTATTGGAAGTAATCGTGGCTATGAGCGACTTATCTGGCGATTCGTATTTCTGAGGAGGGCTGGCAATTGATCGTGTTTGTGCCTCGCAGAGATTCCCAAGAAAACAGAGCAATAAAACGAACCGTATTGACGTATGCATTCTCTACTTCTTCAATTCTTCGACATCCTTGCGCAACCGCGAATACCGCCGCACCAAGATTCCCAGATAAACAATATGAATCGTCCAAGTCACGGTGTACGCCAGATAAAGAAAATTCATCGTGTCCCCCGGGTCTCAGCCAAAGCCTGCATGGCCTGCGCTTCATCCACCTCTCGGCGTAAAAACTCGTAGCGGTAGCGCGACCAGTAAACCAATGCTCCAAAGCACAAAAATGCTAACCAGTTCAGCAAAAGGACATGCAACATCTGCGGATCCATCGATCCCCCGCCGCCAATCACTGGCTGCGGATGCTGCGTCCGGAAAAACCAAATGGAAAAGTAAACAAATGGCACACACAAAGCGCCAAAGATCCCCACCACTGCTGCCATGACCGGAGTTTCACCAGCCGAAGAAAATCGCCGGAGCATGAGGTAGCTGACGTAGATGAGCCACACCACTAGTGTCGAGGTCAGACGCCAATCCCATGTCCACCAGATTCCCCACACTGGACGCGCCCAGATCGGCCCCGTAGTCAAATTCACACTGAGAAAAACCGCGCCCATCTCGGCCCCGACCAAGGCATGCATGTCCGCCTTCGGATTGCGCCAGATCAAATAAATGATCGAACCCACAAGGTTGACTGCAAAAAGAATGAACGCCGTCCACGCCGAGGGCACGTGGTAATAAATAATCCGGTAAATGTCCCCTTGCATTTGGTCGGTAGGGGCGACGACAAGGGCTTGGTAGGCGCAATAGCCCAACAGGATGCCGGTCAAAATTGCGAGAATCGGGAAGATAGTCTTCATTCGGCCTGCAACACCTTTTCGAAAAAGAACAAACAGGCAATTGTGAACACCACATCATACGCTGCCAGCAGCGTGATCCAGAAGCGGGGAGAAAGTTCTCCGGTCAAAATTTCCGTCGTGGCTTCAACCATGCCGAGCAGTGCGGGAATTGCAATGGGGAATAGCAGCAGCGGGAGCATGATTTCGCGTGCTCGCGTGCGTAAAGAAACCGAGGCAAAGAAGGTTCCATTCACCACAATCGCCCATGTCCCAAGTGCAGCCACAATTAGCAACTGATAAATCGGCCCAATCGATCGCAGGTTATAAAAAATTACAAACAATGGAGTCATCAACAACTCCAGCACACTCACAAAAATAAAATTGCCCACAGCTTTGGCGAGGAACAGAGCATTGAACGGCGCGGGAGATATGCGGTAAGCGTCCAGCACCTGGTTTCTTATTTCTCGAGCCCAGGTCTGATTGAGTGCAACAACTGCGGCAAACAGAAATGCTACCCAGATCAACCCGCCGGCAATGAGCCGCGATTCTTCCGCCGTAGGGTTAAAAGCAAAACTGAAAATCACAACAACTAACAACGAAAAGAACAGCATGGAGTTGATGGCATCTTTCGATCGCCACTCCAACCGCAGGTCTTTGCGAAGTGTTGTGACCGTAGTTTTGAAAAGCGAAACTTGGCTATATTGCCGCACAGAAGAATATCGGGAGGGCATGGCTCCAGCCGTGCCGTTAGAACCAGTTTTGATTTCGGCTTTAGCCGCTGGGGTAGCTTCTTCTACAATTTTGCCATCTTCGATCCGCACAAACGCATCCGCCACACCCTCCAACAGCGCGGCCTGATGCGTCACCACAAAAATAGTCTTCCCCTGGTCCCGCAACTTCGCCAGCAACCCCACCATCTCCTTCGCCGACCGCACATCCACATTCGAGAACGGTTCATCGAGCAAAAGAATCTGAGGTTGATTCAACAAAGCCCGGGCCAGCGACATCCGCTGCCGCATGCCCTGCGAATACTGTCCCACCGGACGAGTTAAAGAAGGATCAAGCCCCACCGCCGAAATTACATCGGTACATCTCTGCTCATCAGAAATCCCATACAACTGCGCGAAGTACCGCAAGTTCTCCATCCCGCTCATTTCGTCATAAAGAAGAGAAGGATGCGCCATATACCCAACCTCGCCGCAAATCTCCCGCAGTTCTGAAGCACCTAATATGGAAATCTCACCGCGAGTGGGATTAGAGAGCCCAGCAAGGCTGCGGAGCAGCGTGGTCTTCCCTGCTCCGTTGTCGCCAAGAATGGCGTACATGCGGCCAGTAGCAAATTCAGCGCTCACGCCGCGGAGAGCGGCAAAGCGCCCAAACTGCTTCACCACATTGCTAACAGTGATGATAGGAACAGCTTGCGGGCTGGAGGGATCGTTCACGATTCATGTGTGAAGATATCCGAAGCAAAATGCGAAGTCGAGGACACAATCGAACGCAGCTTTTCATGCAAGCAAAAGCAAACCTTGAACCACAGGGGGCACAGAGTCACACAGAGGAATTACACAGAGAAAACCTCGGTGGCTTTTCCTCTGTGGAACTCTGCGTTCTCTGTGGTTCAAGGTTTTGAATTAAGCCCACTCACAAACCCTGCTTTTCCACGTCCAACCTGTTTGACAACGCCCCCTTGCGACACGTACCTTCAAATTCTTCACGCATGTATGGCCCAACCGCAGTTGGAGGTTTCATGAAATACCAAGCCCTCAGATTTTTAACAGTGGTAATTGTACTTACCAGTCTGGCCGCCGCCCAGGATTTGACATCGTTCGAAAAGCGCACCACCGTCAAGAAGCTGGACAACGGCCTGACGGTCATCGTCTGCGAGCGCCCGGAAGCGCCGGTATTTTCCTTCTTCACTCAGGTAGACGCCGGTTCAGCACAAGATCCGCAGGACAAAACCGGTCTGGCGCACATGTTCGAGCACATGGCCTTTAAAGGAACGCCAACCATCGGCACCACGGACTACGCGAAAGAAAAACCGCTGCTGGAAAAGATCGAGCAAAACTACTCCGCATACCTGACCGAACGCGACAAAAAAGTAGGCCGCGATGAACAAAAAATCCAGCAACTGGAAAAGGCCTGGAAAGATTCCATCACCGAAGCCAACAAATATGTAAAACCCAACGAGTTCCCGCAAATTCTGGAGAATAACGGAGCCGAAGGGCTGAACGCCTCCACCGCCGAGGATGAAACCAACTATTTCTACTCATTTCCGCAAAACCGTCTGGAGCTCTGGGCCTACCTCGAATCAGAACGTTTTCTGCATCCCGTGATGCGCCAGTTCTATGACGAGCGCAATGTGGTGACCGAAGAGCGCCGCATGAGTGTGGATAGCAGTCCCATTGGACGCCTGTTTGAGCAATTCATTACCGCAGCCTTCGCCGCCCATACGTATCATCGCCCGGGGATCGGCTGGATTTCGGACCTCAATTCCTTTTCTGCCACAGACGCGGAAAAATTCTTCCACACTTACTACATTCCATCCAACATGGTCGTAGCCGTAGTAGGTGACGTAAAAACCGCGGACACGCTGGCCCTTGTCGAAAAATACTTCGGGCGGATTCCCTCCGGTACCAAGCCGGATGAAACCACGACCGTCGAACCGCCACAAAATTCCGAGCGCCGCGTGGTACTACATGAAACGGCGCAACCGATTTACGTCGAGGGCTATCACCGTCCCGACTACATGAGCAAAGATGATGCAGTCTATGACGCGATCAGCGATCTGCTCTCCGAAGGCCGCACCTCGCGCCTCTACCGCGCTTTGGTGCGAGATAAAAAAATCGCTTCATTCTCGGCCGGTTTTAGCGGTCTTCCTGGCAACAAATACCCGCATCTGTTTGCCTTCTACGCAGTAATGCTTCCCGGGCACAAACCCGAAGAGGCCGGTGACGCTATCCACGTGGAAATCGAGCGGCTGAAAAATGAAGACATTACCGATGATGAGCTAAAGATGATCAAGACCCGCGCTAAGGCAAACTTGATTCGTGGACTAGACAGCAATCAAGGCCTTGCTCAGAGTTTTGCACTCTTCCAGACACGCTACGGTGACTGGCGAGAGCTGTTCCACTCCGTCGAAAGAATCGATCAGGTCAGCAAAGCCGACATCCGCCGTGTGGCCGCAGCGACTTTTACGAGCGACAATCGCACAGTGGGCATGATCGAAACCAAACAACCGGCCGCTGGCAAAGGCGGTGCACAATGAAGCGTTTATTCATCCTCACTTTTTCTTTGTTGTTCGCCACTTTGGCCACACAGGCAGGCGCACAAGCCAACGACTGGAAGCAAATCAAAATTCCGCCGCTCACGGCGTTTCACCCCAAGCTCCCCAAGCGCATTCAGCTGCCCAATGGCATGGTGATCTTTCTTCAGGAAGATCATGAACTGCCTTTGATCGGCGGCACGGTGCGCATACGCGGCGGTTCACGCTCGGAACCCGCTGCCAAAACTGGCATGTTGGATATTTACGAGGAAGCCTGGCGTACCGGCGGCACCAAGACCCAGACCGGTGATCAGCTGGATGATTTTCTCGAAGTCCGCGCGGCCAAAGTCGAAACCGGATCTAATGCTGATTCCACATCTATTTCCTGGTCATGCCTGAAAAACGATTTCGACGACGTATTCAAAGTCGTCCTCGATCTGCTCCAGAACCCGGAATTCCGCGAGGACAAAATTGATCTCGCTCGCAAACAATTGTTCGATGGCATCTCCCGCCGCAATGACGATGTCGAGGGAATCGCTTTCCGCGAATCCTCTAAATTGGCTTATGGCCCCAAGAACCCATACGCGCGCGACGATGAGTACGCTACTGTCGCTGCTGTCACCCGTCAGGATTTAGTCGACTGGCATAAAGCTCATCTGTCCCCCAACAACATGATTGTTGGTGTGGTCGGTGATTTTGATTCCGCCGCCGTCGAAACCAAGTTGCGCCAGGCTTTTGGCTCATGGACGAAAGGTCCAGCGGCCCCGCAGGAAAATATTTCGTTCGACTCGGCAAAGCCCGGTTACTACCTGATCCCGAAAGATGACGTAAATCAGAGCGTGGTCCATCTGGTTGCGTTGGGGATTAAGCGCGACAATCCCGACTACTACGCCATCCGTGTTTTCAACGAAGCCTTCGGCGGAGGCTTCGGCTCACGCCTATTCCGTGAAGTGCGCACCAATCAGGGGCTGGCTTACTCGGTTGGGGGCGGCATTGGTTCGAGCTTTGATCATCCCGGGATCCTCCGCCTGGAAACCGGGACCAAGAGCCAAAGCACCGTGCAAGCCATTCAATCCATCTACAGAGAAATCGATCGCCTGGCAAAAGAGCCGATCGGAAACGACGAGTTGCAACGCGCCAAAGACTCCATCCTGAACGGATTCGTCTTCAACTTCGATTCGCCGGAAAAAATCTTGCAAGAGCAGATGGCCTACGAGTACTACGGCTATCCCGCGGATTATCTCGACCGGTTCCGTTCGGGAATTGAAAAGGTCACCAACGCGGACGTAGCTCGCGTGGCAGCGAAGTATCTTCACAAAAATGAACTGGCTGTATTGGTAGTAGGAAATACCGCTGACTTCGATAAACCTCTCTCGTCGCTAGGCACGGTGACAAACGTGGACATCACCATCCCGCCGATGCCCGGAGAAAAAGGTGAAGAGCCAGCCGAGAAACCAACCGCTTCAAATCCCGCAGGCAAAGCGCTGGCGGCAAAAATGGTGGCAGCGATTGGTAGCGAGGCCAAGCTTAATGCCATTAAGTCGGTCCACTCCGAGTCCAACATGGTGCGGAAAATGCCGCAGGGCGATTTGCCTTTAACGGTGCAAAGCACCATCGTGTTTCCTGATCGTTTGCAAGCCGTCATGCAGGGCCCCATGGGAAATATCAGCTTCGTCGCTACGCCTAAGGCGGGTTTCATGGCCATAGGCAATGGGGAAACACGTGACATGCCCCCTGAACAAAAAAGCGACATGCTCATGCAGATCAAACGTGACCCGATTTACATTGCACAACATCTAAACGACCCGGCATTCATTTTTGCCGCCAACGGCAGCGAGAAAATTGAGGGTGTGGACGCGCAAATTCTCGACATCAGTGGGGAGGGCATGTCCATGCGTTGTTTCATTGATCCGCAGAACGGAAGAATCCTGCGTGAAACCTACCCGACCGTCAGCCAGTCCGGCCCGGCGCAGGGGCAAACCGATCTGGAAGATTGGCAAACCAGCGACGGCATCACCCTGCCCCGCGTGCGCAAGATCAAACAGAACGGGCAGGACTACAGCAGCGTACAGGTGAATAAGATCGAGATTAATCCTGCTGTGGATCTGAAGTTGTTTGATAAGCCAGCACAATAGCCTTCATCGCAAATTCAGCGGCAAGGTACGGCAAGGTTGGGTGAATCACAAGTAAAAAACTTATGACCAGCTACGATCTGCCCTAGCGCCTGGTAGTCTTCGCTCCATGAACTCGTATCCTTGCTTGAAAGTACAACCAAAATGATTGCTTCTTTGTGCTCAATAAAAGCCAACGCTTCCTTGGCTTGACGTGGGTCCTTTGCCCCGGTAAGAATCCGCACTTTCGCTTCGCCGCCTTCATTAATTTTTAAAGCTTCTTCACTACCCACTTGCAGCTTGGGATCATCGACACGTGACTCGTCGATAACATGCCGGATTTCCTGTTCTAGCTCGCCGCAGTTCGCGTCACATACCTCAGTGATGTAGATAATGCCTTTCGAGCTATCGAAGCTCCCCCCTTTGGGGAAAAAAGCGAGAATAACCCCGTGTTCTCGCGCTTGTTCAAAACTAAAATCCCAACTCGTGGGGACACCAAATGTGTAGGAGTATTTGTCAGACCCGGTTACAAGTGGGGGCGCCTTACGATCTTCATTAGAAAATCTCATGTCAATGTGCAGGTAATAAGGTGCGACCGGCGGTACAGGGAATGACTCGGTTTCCAAAGTAGGACGCATACACTGGAAAATATTGGTTTCGCGATCGTTGAAAACGCGGACCACTCGCCCATCTTTCCCAAATGCCGCAACAAAAGAGAAAGTACTGTTATCCGGCTTTTCGACTGTCTTAAAACAAGATTGAAGAACAGATGCGTATTTACTACTGAAATAAGGCAACAGTGTGTTCGCAGAATAGCCTTCGGTTAAAGGCGCATGTTCTTGGACGTCAGCAATCTGCTTGGCCTCTGCAAAAGACTTTGCAATCTCTGATTGTGCAGGTAAAGCCATAACTACTATTGCCAGAACCAAGGTGGAAAATTTCCCGCATTTGAAAATAGAAATTATTTCCATGACGGTAATTGAAATCCCCCACGATGGATGGGGCAAGTAACTTTAGTCGTTCGCCGTTAAGCCCAACAAGGACTGGGACGTGGTCCAGAAATGCACAATTTATGCCCTAAAAAGAGTGTTGACCAGACGCAAAATGGCGAGTATCGTAGGCGAATAAAAAGCGAATATGACTTATGCCTACCGACGCTCTTTTCCCCGATTCCGGCCCCCGCCTCGTGGGCATTGCGCGCCTGGCTGCTCACGGAGAAACCATCCGTCAGGGCCATGAAGTGGAATACTTCACGCTGCCCGTGCGCTCGATATTAAGCCGTTGCAAGAGCACACGGGTGTCGTTTGAATGGACCATCAATCCATACCGTGGCTGCGAATTCGCCTGCAAATACTGCTACGCGCGGTATACCCACGAATTTATGGAGATGCGCAACGGTGTGGACTTCGAGCAGAAAATTTATGTGAAGCAGCACGCTGCTGAACTGTTGCGGCAGGAACTACGCCACGTAAAACCTGAAGAATCTATCGTGATCGGCGCGGCTACCGATCCTTTTCAACCCGCCGAACGCCGTTACGAGGTGACCCGCGCGATTCTGGAAGAACTTTCCCGCCACAAAGGACTTCATATTGGCATCATCACCAAATCAAATCTGGTCTTGCGCGACATTGATTTATTGCGGGAGATTTCAAAACACAACCGCCTCGGAGTGACTCTCACTATCACAACTTTGGATGTTGATCTGGCGCGCCTTCTGGAGCCGCGCGCTCCCCGCCCCGATCTAAGAATAGACGCAGTACATCAACTAGCGAATGCTGGTCTGCACACCGGAGTCAGCTGTTGTCCGGTGATACCGGCGATCACGGACTCTCCAAAGAATTTGGGGGCCCTGGTCGAAGCCACAGTCAAAGCCGGAGGCCACTACATCTTTGCCAATCCTCTGTTTCTCAAACCTTGCTCGGCGGCCGTATTCATGCCGTTTCTGGAAAAAGAATTCCCGCATCTCGCAGTCGCGTATCACGAAAGATATAAAAACCGCGCCTTCCTCCCGAAGCCTTACCATCAGCGAATCGCGCAGCTCATGGCACGGCTGCGGCAAAAGTACGGCATGATCACAGGTAAACGCCCCACCGAGCGGCCGCCTGTTCCGCAACCCGAAACTCAGATGCGTCTGTTCTAGCTGAACTATAATTCGAGTTCCAGCCATGCCCTTGCATCCTCCCAGCACGCCGAATGACGCGAAACCCTCTGCGCAGTCATCCTCGCAACAGCATGCCAATTCCAGACAGAAACACCGCGAACCAGAATTTTTCGTCTGGTTAGGTAAATATTGGGAGCGCATTACCGAGGGCTTGGAAATCAGCCAGCTGTGGAAACAATTCAAGACCGACGCGCAGAGCAGCTTCCGTTTCTATCAGCGAGACTTCGACGCTCGCTCGCCCCATGAAGGACGCCGCCACGACGTCCTCCACACCATTCAGGAATTTACCTGGGCCATCCTGGAAAAACTTAGCCCAGCGCGGCGCGTGCTGTTGCTGCTATCTATCTTGATTTTGATGGTTGGCGGGCTCGCTTTTCACTACACCGATAGCACGGGACAGGTCCACGGGATCGATATCAGTCTTCGTTTCTATGGCGTACTCATCCTGTTTTTGCTGCTGATGCTGGAGGTCGCTGACCGTGTGGTGATGAAGCGCGACCTGGAGATTGCACGCGACATCCAAAGCTGGTTGTTGCCAACGAATCCACCGTTGGTCCCAGGTTTGGAGATGGCTTTTGCAACGCGTCCGGCGAACACAGTCGCTGGTGACTACTACGACGTGTTCGCGCGCACACCAGCATCCAGTGAGACTCAATTCTTGCTGGCAGTCGCGGACGTGGCCGGAAAAAGCATTCCCGCAGCGCTTTTGATGGCGACCTTCCAGGCCAGCTTAAAAACGCTCTCTGCCACGCAATGTTCTTTGGCAACGCTAGTGGCAAATGTGAACCAATATGCCTGCACCAACAGCCAGGGAGGACTGCGCTTCACCACAGCATTTATTGCTGAGTTCGACCCAGCCACCCGTGTGCTGAATTACATCAATGCCGGCCATAACACACCGATACTCAAGCGTACATCCGGCGAGATCGAGCGGCTGACCAATGGCGGTCTCCCGCTAGGGATTCTGGCGGAGACAACCTACGAAACCGGCTCTTTAGTTCTCCAGCCGGGCGATTGGCTGGTCATCTTCACCGACGGTTTAGTCGAAGCTGAGAATTCGGCCCGTGACGAATATGGCGAACCGCGCCTGCTGGAGATGCTGAAAGTAGAGAGCGCAGTCACTCCGGACGACCTGCTTCGCCGGATTATGACTGATCTGGACGCCTTTGTCGGCAGCGCCCCCCAGCATGACGATGTCACCTGCGTTCTGGTTAAAGTGGTCCCCAAAAATAGCTAACAGCACGTCAGTAACTTGCCGGTAACCTCTTAAACCTTTTAAACAAGTAGATACACCTGATAATGCGCACGCCTGCAACGACGTGTCCAGTGTCTCTATGCGCCCAGACGAACTCTTTTCAGCCATACGGCCGGACTCCAGATCAGAAGCATTTCTGGGCAATGAACTGGTCCTGGAATTCATCTTCTGGATCGCCGTTCTCGCGTTCACCTGGATTCTGCTGAAGACACGGCCATCCTTATTGCAGAAAATTGAGGCTTTCGGCAAGAAACTAAGCTATCGGCGCGGACTTGTTATTTGCCTGGCAGTAGTCATCGTATTGCTGACGCGTGTAGCGCTTCTGCCTCAACTCCCCATTCCCACTCCGATGGTGCATGACGAATTCAGTTACCTGTTCCAGGCTGCGACCTTCGCCTCGGGACGGCTGTCCAATCCCACCCCCGCAGGATGGACACATCTTGAAACCTTCCACATCAACATGCTCCCCAGCTACCACTCCATGTATCCCCCAGGCCAAGCCCTATTTTTGGCTGCGGCCGAAGTAGTTCATGCCAGCCCGTGGTGGGGGGTATGGCTTAGCACTGGGTTAATGTGCGGAGCCCTCTGCTGGATGCTGCAAGGTTGGGTATCGCCGCCATGGGCATTATTGGGTACAGTGCTCTGTATTGTTCGATTCGCCACCTATAGTTATTGGATCAATTCCTACTTTGGCGGCTCGGTGGCTGCCCTCGGCGGTGCGCTTGTCATTGGCGCATTGCCACGCCTGAAACGCACACTCAAGCTGCGATATGCTTTGATTTTTGTTGTTGGACTTGCCCTGCTGGCCAATACTCGCCCTTATGAAGGATTGGTCTTCAGCATTCCATTTCTCTGCGCCGCTGGCTTTTGGTTGTTGAAAGACCACATCCAAATCCCTAAAAAAATCTGGACGGTCACCCCCGCATTGCTGGCACTGGTGGTCGTTACCTTCGGCATGACTTACTACAATTGGCGCTGTACGCGGAATCCTTTGTTATTTCCCTATGTGCTGAACCAGCAGACCTATCACGTCACACGGCCCTTCATCTGGCAGGAGAAATATCCTACCCCGCACTACACACAACAGGTCATGCGGACTTTCTACGTATTCCATGAACTGCCCGACTATTACAACCGCAGCGCGCCAGGATTCTATGAACGTTTCATACGTGAACGCATTGCGGTGTATTACGACTTCTATATCTGGCCCCTGTTTGTGCTGATGCTTTTTGCCGGATGGAACATGATGAAAAGCCGCAAGTGGAGGGTTTTTCCCATCACCATTCTCCTATTGGTAGCCGGATTGCTGCTGGAACAATGGCTCCCCGAGCCACACTATGCGGCTCTTGCGGTAGGCGCACTCTTGGTCATTTGTATATATGGCTTCCGTTTGCTTGGGATCTGGAGACCAAAGGGTCGGCCCATAGGTCCTATGCTGGTGCGCAGTATTGCTATCTTTCTATTGTTATGGTCAGTTGTCCCCCTGGCGCAAAAGATCCTCGACCCTTTTGACGTTGCGCAAAATAGCGCCCCCCATGAAACTTGGATTCCCATTCATTTTGCGCGCAGCCGTATTCAGGCCCAAATGGAACAAACTCCAGGACGCCATGTTATTTTCGTTCACTTCCAGCGTTGGGCATCCGTATTTTGGATGTATAACGATCCCGATCCACAGACTTCAAAGGTCATCTGGGCTTATGACATGGGAGATGAAGCCAACCAGCAATTCATGCAGCTTTATCCTGGACGTCAGGCATGGTTCATGGATAGTGAAAATTTAAGCACAGCCGTAGTCCCCTATGAAGTGTCGGGACAGCACGTCGATCCCCTAATTTCCAACTATAGGCCGCAGGAGTCTCATGGGCAGTAAAAAAGCAATCATCATCGGAGCCGGCCCGGGCGGACTGACCGCCGCTTACGAGTTGCTCACACGTAGCGATGTAACTCCCATCGTGCTGGAAAAAAGCAGCTTCATGGGAGGCATTTCCCGCACCGTCAACTACAAAGGCAATCGTATTGATATCGGCGGCCACCGTTTCTTTTCCAAGAGTGATCGCGTAATGAACTGGTGGCTGGAACATCTCCCGCTGGAAGACGCCTCCGCTTGGCAGCTACCCCTCACCTACCACAACATGCAGCGGGACATGAAAGATTTCCGAGGCAGCCCGCACCCACAGAACGACGAGCAGGTGATGCTGGTGCGGCCGCGCAAATCGCGCATCTATTATCTACGCAAATTATTCGACTACCCCATTCGCTTGAGCGTACAGACTCTGTCAAACCTTGGCCTGCTGCGTAGCGTGAAGATTGTCCTCAGTTATTTGCGCAGTTGCATGGATCCGATCAAGAAAGTCGTCAATCTGGAAGATTTTTTCATTAACCGCTTCGGACGCGAGCTGTATCACACGTTTTTCAAGTCTTATACCGAAAAGGTCTGGGGAGTTCCCTGCCAGCAAATCAGTGCCGCGTGGGGAGAACAGCGGATTAAAGGGTTATCCATCCGCAAAACCCTAGCCCACATCTTTAAAACTGCATTTCGCAAGACCACAGGCGTCGCGCAGAAAAACACCGAGACTTCCCTCATCGAACAGTTCATGTACCCGAAATACGGCCCCGGCCAGATGTGGGAGACAGTGGCCCAGAAAGTCGAACAAAAGGGCGGCAAGATTGTAATGAATTTTGATGTACGCCAGATCCGCACCAACGGCAATCGCATCACGGCTGTGGCGGGTATAGATCAAGTGGGAAACTGGCACGAATTCTCCGGAGACTACTTCTTCTCGACCATGCCGGTACAGGAACTGATCCGCTCGCTGGAATCACCTGTGCCCGATAATGTCCAGGAAGTCAGCGATGGTCTTATGTATCGCGATTTCATCACCGTAGGGCTGTTATTAAAGAAAATGAAGTTGGCCGAACGGGAGAGCGGGAAGAAACTAATCGACGACAACTGGATTTACGTGCAGGAGCCAGACGTTCTGGCCGGACGACTGCAAATCTTTAATAACTGGAGTCCCCACCTGGTTTCATCACCCGATCTGGTCTGGATTGGCGCGGAATATTTCTGCTACGAAACGGATGAACTCTGGAAAATGCCGGACCGCGAAATGGCAGACCTTGCAGTGCACGAACTGCAAAAAATTGGAATCATCGATCCGCAGGATGTACTGGACTCCACGGTCCTCCACATGCCGAAAGCATATCCGGCATATTTCGGAACGTATGATCGATTCGATGAAGTGCGAAAATTCGTGGACAAATTTTCTAATCTGTTTCTAATCGGCCGCAACGGAATGCACAAATACAACAACCAGGACCATTCCATGCTCACGGCCATGGTCGCGGTGGACAACATCATTGCGCATCGTATAGAGAAGGACGCGATCTGGCAGGTAAACACGGAAATGGAGTATCACGAATCCAAGGCGGAATCCCCAACTACGAGCCAGCTCGTACCACCACAAGGCGTGCCGGCTGTGGCCGGGACGGGTGCGAAAGCCGCCAAGGCAGGCTCTAAAGGCCGTTAAAATAAATGCGTAGCTGCTGACAAAAAGTGTCAGTGAACGACATAATTCGCTAGTTTTGAGAGTGTTAAAGGTGGTTCCGCGAAGGTGACTACTGATAACTAAAGATCGTGTCGGGCCTGAAAACAAACCAGCTACGCATCTCGTCCTGGTCACCTTGGTAACTACGCCCTCTGGCCGCTAAAATGCGAACATACATGGCAACTTGGTCATCATGACCAGTAAAAGTTTTTAAATGTTCTTAGGAGACGAGGGAAAACAGATGCGGAAACAAAAGGGTTTCTCACTTATCGAGTTGCTGATCGTAGTCGCGATCATTTTGATCATCGCTGCCATCGCAATTCCTAACTTGCTGCGTGCACGTATCGCGGCCAACGAGTCATCTGCGGCGGCTTCAGTTCGTACCATGGCCACCGGAGAATTGACCTACCAGACGGCTTATCAGAACTATTCTCCCAGCGTGCTTGCGCTCGGACCGCCGTCTGCCACTGGTTGCCCCACTTCGGGACCGACCACTGCTTCGGCTTGCATCATTGACTGGACCTTGGCCAACGCCACCACGACAGCCAACGCGAAGAGCGGTTACGTTTTCAACGCAACCAGCGCCGTCGGCAGCTTGCAGTACTTCATCGAAGCTCACCCAGCCACCGCTGGATCGAGCGGCGTGAAGGGTTTCTGCGCCGTGGAAGACAACGTCGTGCGGTTTAAGAACCCCGACGCGGCTGTAGCCGGACACGATCCTTGCCTCGCATGGGGCGCAATCGGCAACTAATAGTTGCTGGTTGTTCAAGTTAAAGGGGCCTCTCACGAGGCCCTTTTTTATTTCCCTTGGAACACCTTAAGCTGACATATTCTGTCACTTTTTCGGGCCGAAAACGCCAATTCGTGTCAAAGTCCCGTGTTTACATAGCTTTACATTATTTTTAACTTATTGAGAACACAGTGACTAGAAGTCAGACGGACACTCCCCCTATTACTGGCGTTTTAAATGCTGCCTTCCATTCCAGAACTCCTTGTCCAACAGTAGCTTGCAGTTGACAAGGTAAAAGTTCGTAAACGTCTTAGAAAGAGATGGGGGTACGAAAAATGCGGAAACAAAAGGGTTTCTCACTTATCGAGTTGCTGATCGTAGTCGCGATCATTTTGATCATCGCTGCCATCGCAATTCCTAACTTGCTGCGTGCACGTATCGCGGCCAACGAGTCATCTGCGGCAGCTTCGGTTCGTACCATGGCCACCGGAGAATTGACCTATCAGACGGCTTATCAGAACTATTCTCCCAGCGTGCTTGCGCTCGGACCGCCGTCTGCCACTGGTTGCCCCACTTCGGGACCGACCACTGCTTCGGCTTGCATCATTGACTGGACCTTGGCCAACGCCACCACGACAGCCAACGCGAAGAGCGGTTACGTTTTCAACGCAACCAGCGCCGTCGGCAGCTTGCAGTACTTCATCGAAGCTCATCCAGCCACGGCTGGATCGAGCGGCGTGAAGGGTTTCTGCGCCGTGGAAGACAACGTCGTGCGCTTCGTCAATCCTGATGCGGCAGTAGCCGGACACGATCCTTGCCTCGCATGGGGCGCAATCGGCAACTAGTTTGCTGGTTAGAAAGGCTTGAAGGGAGCACCAGTAATGGTGCTCCCCTTTTTATTTTGCAATAAACCTTTGGCTGTCAACACGATTTTCAGATCTGCACTTCGCCAGGAAAAGAAAAGTGACACATCTTGTCATCCCAGAGACAGGATGTAGCCCCGAAATGGCTGCATTAGTGTCACCCGGCATGGTGAGAAAACTCTAATCGATTGATAACAAGACCACTGCTAAGCTGGACACTTTCGTGCGAATCGATCCTATGTGGCTAGTGAAATGCATTCAATATCAAGTGTGAAGGACTGGGCGTTAATTGAAGTACTTGCAAGACTTGGGGAGTACTTGAGATGACTAAACAAAAAGGTTTTTCTCTTATCGAATTGCTGATTGTGGTCGCGATCATATTGATTATCGCTGCCATCGCAATTCCCAACTTGTTGCGTGCTCGTATCGCAGCCAATGAATCATCGGCGGCAGCTTCGATCCGTACAATTGTTACCGCGGAGTTGGCTTACAGCTACGCCTATCAGGTGTACGCGCCCAATATTACTTCGTTAGGGCCACCGGCATCGACTGGTTGCCCCACAAGCGGACCCACCTCCAGCGCCGCCTGCATTCTGGATTATCAGGTGGCCTCGTCCACGGTAACGACACCCAAGAGCGGCTATTATTTCACTACTTCCACGCCACAAGCTTTGCAGTTTTTTGCACAAGGTCATCCTTCGACCCCTGGTACCAGCGGCGTTAAAGGCTTCTGCGCGGCGGAAGACAACGCTGTGCGCTTCAACAACCCGGACGCAGCCATAGCCAGTCACGACGCCTGTATCGCTTTGCTGCCAGTCATCGGAAACTAATTTTAAGTTTGGCAAGGGCCTGGGGGAGGGTACTTTGCCGAGGGAGCGCTGGGTGACCAGCGCTCCCATTTTTTTACAGCCTTTACTTTCGTAATTCAGCCCCTGCCAATTCAAGTCGCTCAGCACTTTCAATCTGCGTATTATTGTTAATAGGCGCTTTAGCGCGTTTTGCTCTTACTGATATGCCGGCAATCGAGATCCTGGGTCTGGAAAAAACCTACAGTGTGGGCTTCTGGCGAAAAAAGCCGAAGCGCGCCCTCAAACCTCTTCAACTCAGCGTGGAGGAAGGGGAAATCTTCGGTTTCCTTGGCCCCAACGGGGCAGGCAAGACAACCACCCTAAAGATGCTGATGGGGTTGGTATATCCCACTGGCGGCTCGGCACGGATTTTAGGAATGGAAATCAGCGATCCGCGCATGAAAGCGCAGATCGGTTTCCTGCCCGAACAACCCTATTTCTATGATTACCTGACTGCACGCGAACTGCTGGAATATTACAGCCGGCTTTCAGGAGTACCCGCCACCGGCCGCTCCAAAAAGATTGAAGAAATGATTGACCGCGTCGGCTTGCGCGATTCCGCTGACGTTCAGCTTCGCAAATTTTCCAAAGGCATGTTGCAGCGCATCGGTATTGCCCAAGCCATCCTGCATGATCCGCGCGTAGTGTTCCTCGATGAGCCTATGTCGGGACTCGATCCCATCGGACGCAGAGAAGTGCGTGATCTCATCGAGCAACTGAAGAAGGAAGGCAAAACCGTATTTTTCTCCACCCACATCCTGTCCGATGCAGAAGCGCTTTGCGATCGGGTCGCGATTATCAATTTAGGCGAGTTGCGAAGAGTAGGGTCTGTATCTGAATTGACTGCCAACATTCGCGGCAAAGTGGAGTTGGTGTGGCACAGTACGACGATTCCCGCCGCCATGAACCAGCTGGGCGCGGAATGTCACATCAGCGGCGATACCGTACGCGCTATCGTCCCCGAGGCCAGCCAGGAAGCCGCACTCGATGCTGTTCGGCGGCAGCAATTGCGCTTGATTTCGTTCACGCCCGTGCGCAATTCCCTGGAAGAATACTTCGTAACGCAGATCAAACCCAACGGCGCCAGCGCGGGTGGTGGAGCATGAACACGCGCGTCTTGAATATCGCCTCCAACACTTTCCGCGAAGCCGTGCGTGACCGCGTGCTTTACAACTTGATCGCGTTTGCGTTGCTGATGTCGGGCGCAGCCGTTCTGGTGGGGCAAATTTCCATAGATATTGAACGTCTGGTGGTCATCAATCTTGGTCTCACCGCGGTGTCTTTGTTTGGGATCGTGATCGCAATTTTCATCGGCATAGGGCTGGTTTCTAAAGAAATTGAACGCCGTACCCTTTATACAATCCTTTCCCGTCCGGTAAGGCGGTGGGAGTTCATTACAGGCAAGTTCCTGGGACTGGCGGGAACGCTGACCGTCAACACTGTCTGCATGGCCCTGGGAGTTTTTGCCGCGTTGTTCTACGTCTCTCACAAATTTCAGCAATCGGATGCATGGATCCTGGTAGCGCTGTATTTCATCATTCTTCAGTTCGTCGTCGTTACCGCCCTGGCTTTGCTATTCTCATCATTTTCTTCTCCGCTGCTTTCCGCGGTATTCGCATTTTCATTATTTGTGATTGGCAGCTTCGCTGAAGACCTGCGTGGCTTCGCGGGAATGGCGCATGGAGTACAAGGCTGGCTGGCGACCGCCGCCGCGTATGTAGTGCCGAACTTCTCCGCGTTGAATGTGATCAGTTCAGTAGCTCATGGAGAGGCCATCTCTGGGCATCTCATTCTGTACAACACGGCCTACGCCCTGACTTACGTGCTGATGGCGTTATGCGGTTCGATCCTGATCTTCGAGCGGCGTAACTTGAAATGAAGCCGTCACCCCAAGTCACCATGTTCGCCGCTGCCCTGCTTATTATCTGCATGGCCAGTTCGATGTTTTTGCTTCACCAGGTAGACCAAACACGGGGCAAGGCTACGCTACAAGAAACGCTCTACATTTCATCGCCAAACGTCTTGAAGCGCTTGAGTCTGGGTTATAACGGGCTGCTGGCTGACATTTACTGGACGCGCGCTGTCCAATATTTTGGCAGCCACCACGCCAGGAATGCGACGCAATATGAATTGCTGGCGCCGCTATTGACCATCACCACTACGCTTGATCCACATCTCATGCCGGCTTATGAATTTGGATCCAACTTCCTAAGCCCCAAGCCTCCCGACGGCGCAGGCAGGCCCAAGGATGCGGTGGAATTGATGGAATTCGGTATCCGTCAAAATCCCAGCGAGTGGCGGCTCTATTTCAACCTCGGTTTTATTTATTACATGGAGCTCAACGACCCGGCAAAAGCAGCGGATGCGTTCCAGCGCGGATCACAACTACCCAATGCGCATCCATGGCTAAAGATACTGGCTGCACGCATGGCGGGGGCGGCTGGAGACAGCAAGACCGCTCGCATGATGTGGGGAGCCACTTACGAAACCACTAGCGACAAAATGGTCCGCGCGAATGCCGCAGCCCATCTCAAAGCTTTGCAGGTGGATAACGATATAGATCTCCTGGACAACATCATCGCCCGTTATCAACTGACCGCCGGACGCCCTCCGAATAGCTTTGCCGATCTGGTAAAAGCAGGCTTGATACCCGGCGTCCCCGTAGACCCGATCGGAAACCCCTACGTGCTGACACGGGATGGGCGAGTCGAAGTTAAAGACCCGGACAAACTGCCCTTCATTCAATTGGGGAAACCTCTCGGCTATAAAGCTCCTGACGTTCCCAAACTGTCTCCTGAATAAAGTTTCTGCAACCTGGCCTTATGATATTTCGATGGCTGATACGCCACTAATTCCTGCACTCCGACAGTGGTGGAAACAAGAAATTCAAAATAGTGGATTCACTTCCGCCATGCAGCAGCTTTCTACAAGCTTATGGGGATTCCTGCGAGACTCGACCCCATCACGCCGGCGACAGCGTTATGGCGACGTGGACTATGACTGGGACCATCGCGTAGACACTACAGGTGCAACCATCGGCTGGCGTGAACGATTGCTGGGCACGTTGCACTCTCCCTATCAGCCAACTGAAGCCACATTATTTCGTGAGATGCTCGACGGCCTCAAGATTAACTTCCACGAATTTACTTTTATCGATTTGGGATCAGGCAAGGGCCGCACTCTGCTGATGGCTTCCGATTATCCATTCCACAGCATTCTCGGAGTTGAACTATTACCATCCCTTCATGCAATTGCTCAAAATAACATCGCGGCCTACAAGAAAGATTCGCAGGTATGTTTTGCATTGAAATCGATTTGCGAGGATGCGCGCGATTTTGAATTTCCCACCGAACCCATCGTGCTTTATCTTTTTAATCCACTGCCTGCGTCGGGACTCGGCATTGTCTTAGAAAATCTAAAACCATCCCTGCAAAAGTCCACTCGCCCTCTTTATGTGCTTTATCACAACCCCGAGCATGAACATTTACTTGAACAATGCTCCTATCTCAAAAAAATAGGGGGAACACATCAATACTCTCTCTATGTCGCAATACCCTCATTCTCGTGATAGAACATAGGCAGCAAAACATTGATTTGCGCGAATCCCCTAGTTCGGCCCACGATTTCGTTCATCTTTACATCTAAACTACGTATGTGCCTCGCGGCTTCCGATTTACGGGTATCCATTTTTGGCTTGCTCTTGGTTTCGTTCGCCTATGCAGCGGATTCTCCCGATGTGCATAAAGTCGCCGACGCCGTAGACACTCATTACAACCACCTCCAATCCCTGCAATCTGAGTTCAGCGAAACCTATCGGGGTAATGGGACTGAACGGGTCGAATCCGGCACCCTCTGGCTTAAAAAACCTGGCAAGATGCGTT